>CALXKG010000226.1 GCA_944388825.1 uncultured Clostridia bacterium
TTGGGGGTCAACAGGGTCGCCGCCGGTATGACCGTTTGGATCAAGGTGTCAATCGAGCTTTCCTGCATCAGGGGGCTGCCGTTTTTCGCGTACATGACCGGGTCGACGACGATGTGGGCCGGACGGTACTGCCGCAGCTTCCCGGCCACCGCCTCCATACAGGCCGGGGCCGAGAGCATCCCGACCTTGACCGCGTCCGGCGGGATATCCTCGAATACCGCGTCGATCTGGTCCTCGATCACCTTCGGCGATATATCCTCGATGGAAATGACCCGGGCGGTGTTTTCGGCGACGACCGAAACGATGACGCTCATCCCAAAGACGCCCAGCGCCGACATTGTCTTCAGGTCGGCCTGCACCCCCGCGCCGCCGCTGCAATCGGAGCCGGCGATGGTTAACGCTGTTTTGATCATAATGCTGTATCCTCCTTCTGTTTACCGGCAGGAATGGGAAAAGCCCGCCTCCACCGGGAGACGGGCCGAATTTCGTGCTTTTCTGCTCCCTGCGCTGGTCTTAACCAACAGGTTCAAAGGGTCAGGTCTTACCTTTCTCAACTCGCAGCCGGAGTCCCCCTGCATGATTCTGTTTGATTCAGGATAGCATATTTTGGGGGAAATGTCAAACCAATCGCAAAATCCCCGGAAAAAGTAAAATGCATCCCTTGCAGGAAGGCTTTCCTCCCCTTTTACGCCGCCAAAATCTTAAATTTCCTGAAATCCATTGTCAAACCGCCCCGACTATGCTACTATAAGATAAAATGGGAAATAGTATGCGCCCGCCGGGAAACAGGCGGCCGAAAATGGGAAATAGGTATGGGGAAACCGGGCGCCGGAAAAAAATTTGAAAAAGACGCAACTTTTTGTCCCCGTCCGGTGTGTTATAGTTGAAAGGAGCGGGAGCATGAGCGGGGTTTCATTGCGCGCGAATGAAACGCTGGAAGCCACCCTGGACAAATACGGCGGCATGATCCTGCGGCTGGCTTACGCCTGCCTCAAAAGCCGGGACGATGCCGAAGACGTCTTACAGGACGTGATGGTGAAGCTGCTGGAGCTTCACCCCAAATTCGAGAGCGGGGAGCATGAAAAGGCCTGGCTGATACGGGTCACCATCAACCTCTGCCGCAACCGGCTGCGGTCGCCCTGGCGGCGGCTGGGGGCGCTGGACGACTCGGTCCCGGCGGACGGGTCCCACGGCTGGGACGCCGCCCTGGGGGAGCGCAGCGCCGTGCTGGAAGCGGTCATGTCCCTGCCGGAAAAATACCGGGAGGTCATCCATCTGTTTTACTACGAAGATTACAGCGTCGCCCAGATCGGGCGGATTTTGAAAAAGAACGAGTCGACCGTGCGCTCCAACCTGTACCGCGCGCGGAAGATGCTCAGCGAACGGTTAAAGGAGGGATGGACGCTTGATTAACGGCTATCAATGTCCGCCGGAGGATAAACGGTTTTCCGCCGTTTATAAAAGCCGGATGGACCAGATCACCCTCCCGGACAGCCTGCGGCAGCGGGTGCTGTCCGCCGCCCCGGAAAGGGCGGCGCGGCGGAGGCGGCAGTGGATGCAGACAGCCGGCGGGGCCGCCGCCTGCCTGGCGCTCATTTTCGCGGCCGGCAGTTTCCTCCCCCGGATGGGATCTTACGAACTGGCGGTCGAAGACACGGCCAGCTGCGAGACCGTCTCGTCAGCAGCCGCAACCGCCGCAGTCACCCCCCCCTACGGGGTAGAAAGCGCTGTTTCTCCCGAAGATGCCCCCGCCGGGACGGCTGTTTCCGGTTCTGCGGCGGGGGAAACGGCTGACAGCGGCTCCAGGGCGGAAAAAGCTGCGGAGGGCGGCGCGGAGACAGCCGCCCTCACCGAAGCGGCCCCCGAAACATCCGAGCCCGCCCGCACCGGCCTGCCGGAGGATGGGACGCCGGACGGCGGGACGGAAACGTACGCCGAAACCGGCCCGGAAGGCGCCCTGCCGGAAGAGGCGGACTATACCCCTTCCACCTACAGCGCCGGGCCGGAGGCCGAAAACGGCCTCACCCCCGAAGGGACGGCGGAAACCGGGATCGCAAACCCGGTGGTAGAGTACGCTGCTGCTGCGGAGGCTTTTTCCGCCCTCGGCTGGAAAGTCCGCCTGCCGGAAGGGATGGAAGGCGCAGCCGCCGTAATCGACGGGACGCTGTTCCAGCTCCAGTCGCCGGACGGGGCCTGTTTCCGGGCGGGGGAAACCGCTTATTGGGGTGAGGATGTCAGCGGGGACTACAATATGTATGACTATGACGTGCGGATCGAAAAGGAAAGCCTCTCCCTGCGGCTGCGGGGGAAGGTATCCGGGGAGGCGTCGCTGCTGAGCTGGACGGCAAACGGGTTCAGTTACAGCTACCTTTCCCCGTCCGCAATGACAGAAGAGGAGGCGGTCACCTTTGTGGAAGCCATTTCCGGATAAGCCGGAGAAGCGCCGGGCATTTTTTGCGTCGGCCGGGTTTGGGGCCTTTTCCGCCGGGATCGCGGTCTGGGGAAAGCTGACCGGCGACCCGGAGAATTTCCTGCTGGTCGGGCCGTTTATGCTGCTGCCGCTGGCGGCGCTGCTGGCGGGCCTGCCCTTCGGGGCGGGCGGGGCCGGGCGGGTGGCGGCCTTCGCCGGTTTTACCGCCCTGATGGCCCAGCTGGCCTGCCGGGTCGGGACAGGCGCCTGGAACGCCGAAGCGATGCTGATCACCGCCGCGATGGCGGTCGCCGGGGCCGGGACCGGGCAGTATTTCATCCGCCGGGCGGCCAGGAAGGCAAAGCTGCGTATCCCTGTCCGGGCGGAGAAAAAACGGTAAGCTGGGACACCGGAAAATATAACGGAAAGCGCGCCGGGGTACCGGCGCGCTTCAGCTTGTCGATAAAGTCCTGTAGAAATAGAAAATCGACTTTTCGATACGCACAAAAATTAAATTACATTTTTTCCGGCGGCATGTACGGCGGAAAAAATACCTTGATCGGGACAAGTGTCGACCGTAGGGAGGCATGC
>CALXKG010000227.1 GCA_944388825.1 uncultured Clostridia bacterium
TACTGCCAGCCGGTGTTGAGGCAGATGGCGGCGAGGTTTTCGCCGTACCCGGCCCCGGCGTCCATACAGATATGGTCGCCTTTTTGGTTGGTGACGATCCTGCCGCGGTACTGCTCCCCGATTAAAAAGGTGGGGGTGTGGCCGGTGACGAGGATCTTGCCGGGGAAGGGGTTCTCGTCCGGGAGGGAATGGTTGAAGAGGACATCCTCCGGATGGTAGGCGGCGGGTTCCCAGCCCCCTTCGGCCGGGGCGGCGTGCATCAGGAGGTAATCCTTGCCGCCGGCGCGGACCTCTTCAAAAAGGGAAAACTCGGAGAGGTAGTCCAGCACCTGCGCCCGCTCGGACGGGGTGAGGCGGCGGTAGGCGTCGATGGTGACGGCGCCGGAATCGGAGACCCGTTTGGCCAGCCGGCGCTTCAAGGCGGGGCTGGGGGGCGTCTCGGGTGCGCGGGCGGCGTCCGCCAGCGAGGAAAGGGAGATCGCCGCCATATACTCGTGGTTGCCGAGGAGGGGGATGACGTTTGGGCGCATCATCATGTCCATCAGCACCTTGATCCCGTCCCGCCCCCGGTCGATGACGTCGCCGAGGATGTAAAGGGTGTCGGACTCCCGCAGCCCGATCTTCTCGAGCATCTTCAGGTAGGTTTCATAGCAGCCGTGGATATCGGACATGACGTAGATCATCGGTGACCTTCCTTTCACGCGCCCGGGGCGCAGTTCTGCCGGGTTTCCCGCCCGGGCGTATCTATAATCTGATTGTAGCATATTTTGCGGGAAGTCTCAAGATGGAAAACGGGAAAATATATAAAAAAGTTTTGGCTCGGTGGGGGAAAAATAGGCGGAAATGTTGACGTGGAATCGTAACGTATGATAAAATAAACATAGAAAAGGGGGTGCGGCCATGCGCGGGAGATGGCTGGGGACGGCGCTGGCGGGCGTCCTGCTGCTCGGCGGGTGCCAGGCGGAAGAATTTCCGGAAAACCCTTTGGATATGGTTGAAAAGTGGTTTGGAAAGCCTGAAAGCCGGGCCGTCCGGGCTTTGGGGCTGGAGGGCGAAGGATGGACAACGAAAGAAGGGGGGCAAATACAGGGATTCTCAGACCGGAAGGAAGAATACAAGTTTAACGTCTATATGCGGACGGCCGAACTGGAAGGCGGCGGGACGCTGGAAACTTCCATCCGTTTTGTGGAAGACAGAGGGATGGACCTCTTCATTTTTAAAGGGGAGGATATCCCCACCGACCGGGAGAGCTTTTATACCGGCGTCATGACGTTTTATGAACGAAGCGTCGGGCTGTTCGGGGAACCGGCGCTGTCGACCGACGAAAAGATTGAAGCCAACCGGCAATATTACATTGCATTCCCGCCATATAACGCTTTAATGGCACCGCCGCAGACCGAAGGGTTGGACTGGACGGAATATGGGGATATCGATTCTTTTTATCAGATTACTTCCTCCCAGTACCAGGAAAACAGCGGGCAGCCGGCCCCTTACCAGCTCAAAAGCTACTGGTGGGACGCATCAGATAAAATGCCTTTTACAGAGGTAGATATTCGGATTGATTACCACAGGCCGGACAGTGAAAATATGACATTTGATTATTATTTTAGCTGCCGTTCCAGCATAATCGCCTGGGATGTGTATCTGGATAAGATGCAGGTCAGGGAGGAAGCCGGTTATGAGACATTGGGAACAGGAAGATAACATCAACGGCCCGCGGGTATCTCTTTCACTCACAGTGTTTGAATCCGGCAGCTCTACAATCGAACAGACCGTATATCAGCCGTAAACCTCTTAAATCCAATGTCCATGCGCAGTTTCCACAAAGGGACTGCGCATTCGTTTATGCAAAAGGGCGAAATGGCATTTGTTTATACGCTGTACACAATAAACCGTTGCTTTCCGGCGGGAAATGGTGTAAAATAAATTGAAACGGGAACGTTATTCCCGAACCGCCCGTATCTTTTTAACCCGAACGGAGGACAAACTATGTTTGACTACAGAGCAAAACCCTTTAACCTGGATGACGAGGACGTCGCCTGGGTGGAAAAAACCTTCTCGGAAATGACCGAGGACGAGAAAATCCAGTCCCTCTTCTTCCCCTGCATGCGGAATTACGACGAGGCTTCGATCGACGAACTCCTGGACGTCATGCACCCCTGCGGCGTCATGTACCGGCCCTGCTCGGCCGAGGAAGCGGTCAACGCCACCAATATGTTCCGCAAAAAGTGCAAGATCCCGATGCTGATCGCCGCCAACCTGGAAAAGGGCGGCAACGGCATCGTCAACGAGGGGACGCTGATCGGCGCGCCGCTGGAGATCGCCGCGACCGACAACGTCGAAAACGCCAGACGCCTCGGCATCCTCTGCGCCCGCGAGGGCAAGGCGGTCGGCGCGAACTACGCTTTCGCCCCGATCATCGACATCGACTACAACTTCCGTAACCCCATCACCAACACCCGTACCTTCGGCTCCGACCCCGCCCGCGTCGCCGCCTTCGGCGCCGCCTACACCGAGGAGTGCCAGAAGCTGGGGGTCTGCGTCTCCATCAAGCACTTCCCGGGCGACGGCCGCGACGAGCGCGACCAGCATCTGGTCACCTCGATCAACGACCTGTCCTGTGAAGACTGGATGGCCACCTACGGCAACAACTACAAGGCGTCGATCGACAAGGGCGCGCTCACCGTCATGGTCGGGCATATCATGCAGCCCGCCTGGCAGAAGCGGATCAACCCCGACCTGAAGGACGAGGACATCATGCCGGCGACCCTTTCGCCTGAGCTGATCGGGCCGGAAGGCTTGCTGCGCAAATACCTCGGCTTCAACGGCGTCATCTGCACCGACGCCACTACGATGGCCGGCTTCACCATCCCGATGGACAGAAGCAAGTCGGTCCCCTACTCGATCGCCTGCGGCGCGGATATCTTCCTGTTCAATAAGAATATGGAAGAAGACCTCGAGTATATGCGCGCTGGCGTCCGCGACGGCGTCATCACCAAGGAACGCCTCGACGAAGCGGTCAAGCGGGTGCTGGCCCTGAAGGCCGCCCTCAAGCTCTACAAGCAGACCGAAGACCTGAAGGTGGAAGACGCGCTGGCGGTGCTCGGCTGCGAAGAACACCAGCAGTGGGCCAAAGAGGTCGCCGACCAGGCCGTCACCCTCGTCAAAGAGGAAAAGGGCGTGCTGCCCCTCGACCCCGGCAAGAAACGGGTGCTCTACTACCCGATCGAATCGGAACAGGGCGTCGGTTACTCGGTCAAGGCAGGCGTCTGCGCGCACTTCAAGGAGCTGCTCGAGAAAGAGGGCTTTGAAGTCACCACCTTTGTCCCCGCACCGATGTTTGAAGGCAAGACCCCCCGTCAGGACGAGGTCACCAAGGGCTACGACTACATCATCTACCTGGCCAATATGTCCACCAAGTCCAACCAGACCACCGTCCGCATCGAGTGGCAGCAGCCGATGGGCGCCAACTGCCCCCATTATGTCAACTCGGTCCCGACCATCTTCATCT
>CALXKG010000228.1 GCA_944388825.1 uncultured Clostridia bacterium
TGGGCGGAGTTCATCGCCCGGCCGACAAAGATATTGACGTCGGTCGCCTCCTCCAGCAGCATCTTGGCGATCTGGGTGGCGGCGTCCTTATGGTCGGCCCAGTCGGTCGGAAGCGTCCCGGCGACCATCTGGTCGGACAGCTCCATGACCTTGCCCATCGTGATGACCCCTTCGGTCACCAGGTCGACGCCGTCCATATGCCCGGCCGGCGGGATATGGGGGTCGAGGTAGTCCAGGCAGGTCTCGACCGTCTTGCCGAGGTATTTGCTGACGATCTTGGAGGTGGTGCCGCCGCAGACGATCTTCTTGCCCGGACGGGCTAAGAACTTTTCGATGACCGGGATATCGTCCTCCGGGTTGGCCGGCGGCCCCAGGATGATCGACAGCTCGCTGCGCTGGCGGACCTTCATGACCGCGACGGTGGTGTCGTCCCCCATCCGCCCGAGGTAAAGCTCCTTGGCCGCGTCGGCCAGCTTGGCGGCGACGGTGTGGGGGGAGTCGTCCGGATGGGTATTCTTTTCCAGGAAGGAGCGGATATGCTCCGCCTGCCAGCCGAAGTCCATGCTGATGCCGATGCCGGCATGGGAGACGCCGTCGCTGAACATGACGAACTCGTCCCCCAGCTCGGCCTTCATCCGGGTCTCATAGAGGGTCTTGTCCCCGACGATGTTCACCTCGACCGGGTACTCGACCGCCTTGCCGTCCCGCAGCAGGATGGACAGGGGGTTGTCGAACTGCACCATGTAGACGTCCCCGTCGGAGGAGATCTGCAGGATCGTAAAGGTCGAATAGGCGACGTTCACGTCCTTGCGGACCGGCAGGGTCGCGGCGACCGTCTCGACGCAGTCCTCGACCGTCATCCCGCTGGACATCATCGTGCAGATGATCTTGGATGTAAGGCTGGAAAGGACGTTGGCGCGGACGCCGCTGCCCATCCCGTCGGCCAGCACGAGGGTCTGGGTCTCGTTGTAGTAAGCCGTTTCGACCCGGTCGCCGCAGAGTTCCTCGTCGTGCTTGTTGATCGAAACATAGCTGTTTTCAATAAAGTAACTCATGGCGTCCCTCACAGCATACTCTTCTTGAGCATCGTCAGCGCCACCTTGGTCTCGGCGGTCGTTTCGCCGAGCAGGGAGGCGATCTCCTGGACGGTGCGCATCTGTTTGTCGACGACCTGGTCGGTGATCCGGATGGTCTCGCGGCGGAGCTCGGCCGCCGTATCCTCCGCCCGGACGATCGCGTCGATGTCTTTGAGGAAAACGAGGAAGTTCTGGTGTTCCGGGTCGTACTGGACGGTCCGGTCGACATAGAGGTCGCTCTTTTCGAGGTGGGTGCGCTCGCCGGTGATGTTCTTGCCGGTCTCCATGATGTTTAAAAGCTCGAGGATATCGTAATAGTCGGCGAAGTTCTTTCCGGTGATATCCTCGCCTTCGTCCACCCCCAGCATCCGCAGCGCCTCATGGTTGATCTGGCGGATGATAAACTGGTCGTCGACCGCGATGATCCCGTTGGGCGAGCTTTCAAAGATCTGGTCGGAGAGGGACTCGGCCCGTTCCTTGGCGTAGTGGAGGCACATCTCCAGCTCGGCCTTGCCCTGCCAGACGGCGATCGCCTTTTCCCGGCAGGTGGAGTAGCCGCAGGCGCCACAATCGAGCATATCTTCCGGCTTGTGCTTGCCGGTGCGGGCGAGGATATCCTGGATCTCCGCTTCGCCCGGCATCGCGACCCGCCGGAACTCGGGGATCATGTCCTTGCGGATATCGAAGCCGCACTGGACGTCGTAATCCTTCTGCGGGTCGGCCGCCTGCTCGACGAGGATGCCGGAAAGGATCTGGCCGCGGCGCTTTTTCGGCATACCGGGGCCGTTGATACATCCGCCCTCACAGGCGTTCATCTCGATGAAGTAACCCCTAAGGCCGCCGGCCGCGATCTCACGGAGCGCCTCGCGGCACTTCTCGACCCCGTCGATCGCGACATAGTGGAACCCTTCCTTTTTGTCCATGCTGCGGATGACGCCGCCGGGGGCCGGGAAGAAGCGGGAGCGGTAATGGCTGTCGTCGGGGGTGGAATCGAAGGATACCCCTTCCGCCTCAAACCACTGCTCCAGCTCCTCAAAGGTGATCGTCAGGTCGATAAGCCCCTGGCAGTACTGCTCCACCTCGTCCTTTTTGGAGATGCAGGGCCCGACAAAGACGATATGGGCGTCCGGGTACTGCTCCCGGATCAGCTTCGCATGGGCGTGCATCGGCGAGTCGACGTCGGCATAGTAGCGCAGGCACTCGGGGTGGTAATTCTGGATCAGCCGGGTGATTGAATGGCAGCAGGAGGAGATGATCAGCTCTTCCCCGCCCGCGATCATCTGTTCATAGCGGGACTTGACGATCTTGGCGCCGACCGCCGTCTCGAACACTTCGTAGAACCCCAGCTTTTTCATCGCGTCGGCCATCGGGCGGAAACCCGGCGCGTCGAAAGCGGCGATGAAGGAGGGGGCGAGGGTCGCGATGACCTTCTCGCCCGAGGCGATCAGCTTTTTGACCAGCGGGACGTCGTCCCGGACGTCTTTGGCGTTCTGGGGGCAGACCTGCACGCACCGCCCGCAGAGGATGCAGTCCTCGTTGATGATCGAGGCCTGGTGGTCGCGGACGCGGATCGACTTGACGGGGCATTCCCGGACGCACTTATAGCAGTCGCGGCAGTTTGCTTTGGTAAACTGTAGAACTTCCATGGCGGATTTCCTTTCCAAATGGTATTTATTCGACGTCGACGCCCAGCGGCTTCATCGCGTGGGTGCGGAAGACCTCGACGGCGTTATCGGGGTTGACGTTGCCGACAAATTCGTCGTCGAACATGGTGGAGACGCCGTCGGTGCAGTGGCCCATGCAGAAAGCGGCCTTGAGGGTGACCTGGTCCTGCAGGCCGTAGTTTTCGATCAGCTTCTGGAAGGTCTGGATGACATTGAACGAACCTCTTAAGTGGCAGGAACTGCCGACACAGATTTGTACTACCATAACGATTTCGCACCTTTCTAAGCAGAAAAACCGGGCCCGTTTGCTTCTTCTATTATAAAAGGGAACGGGCCCTTTGTCAATCACGGGGGGTGGGGGCCTTTGGCAGGCCCCTGCCATTGTATCTTAAATTATAGCACAAAAAGATATCACATGACAAGCTTTTTTTGGAAATTCATTTCCATCTACTGGACAAGTCCCTTCCGGGCCGGTATAATAGATAAAAATATCCATCTGTTCAAAGCGCCGGGCCGTTCTGCCGGCCCGCAACCGGCGTTTTGCCATAAGGAGGCTGCCTATGAGACATATGATCGACCCGCTGGACTTCTCGGTCCAGGAGGTGGAAAACCTGTTAAACCTCGCCGACCGGATCGCGGCCGACCCGGCCCGCTATCAGGAGGTCTGCCGGCACAAAAAGCTGGCGACCCTTTTCTATGAACCCAGCACCCGCACCCGGCTCAGCTTCGAGGCGGCGATGCTAAATCTCGGCGGCAGCGTCCTCGGCTTTGCCAGCGCCGACTCCAGCTCGGCCGCCAAGGGCGAAAGCATCGCCGACACCATCCGGGTCATCAGCTGCTACGCCGACATCTGCGCCATCCGCCACCCGAAGGAGGGCGCGCCGCTGCGGGCGGCGATGTATTCCCGCATCCCGGTCATCAACGCCGGCGACGGCGGCCACCAGCACCCGACCCAGACGCTGACCGACCTGTTGACCATCCGGCGGCGGCTGGGGCGGCTGGACGGCTTCACCATCGGCCTGTGCGGCGACCTGAAATTCGGGCGGACGGTCCACTCGCTGATCAAGTCCCTCTCCCGCTACAGCGGCATCCGGTTTATCCTGATCTCGCCGGAAGAGCTGCGGGTTCCGGACTATGTCCTCCGGGAGGTGCTCGACCCCCAGGGGATCCCCTATGAAGAAGTCACTTCGCTGGAGGAGGTCATGCCGCGGCTGGACATCCTCTACATGACCCGGGTGCAGAAGGAGCGGTTTTTCAACGAGGAGGATTACGTCCGCCTCAAAGACACCTATATCCTCACCGAAGACAAGATGAAGCTGGCCAAAGAGACGATGGCGGTCCTCCATCCCCTCCCCCGGGTCAACGAGATCGCCCTCGCGGTGGACGGCGACCCGCGGGCGGCCTATTTTGAACAGGTGCAAAACGGCGTATACGTCCGGATGGCCCTCATCATGACCCTGCTGGGGCTTTCGGACGGCGGAAAGGAGCGGACAGAATGAACACGACCCGCAGCATCGACAGCATTGTAAACGGCACGGTCATCGACCACATCGGGGCCGGCAAGGGGATGAAGATCTACTCCCTTCTGCATCTGGACGGCCTCGAGTGCCCGGTGGTGCTGATCCGCAACGCCCGCAGCGGCCGGTACGGCAAAAAGGACATCATCAAGATCGAGGGGGAGATCTCCCTCGACCTCGACCTGCTGGGCTATGTCGACCACAACATCACCGTCTGCACGATCCGGGACGGGAAGGTGGTCGAAAAGAAAAAGCTGACCCTCCCCAAAAAGCTCACCAACGTCATCCGCTGCCGCAACCCCCGCTGCATCTGCACGGTGGAAGAGGGCATCGACCATGTCTTCACCCTGACCGAACACAACACCTACCGCTGCATCTACTGCGAAAGCAGAGGAAAGATGTAACAAAAAGCTGGACGGCTCAAAAAAGAACCGTCCAGCTTTTTCATTTTATTGAATGTTTATTTCGCTGCCCTTAAGGCAGCGACTCAAGGCTCTGCCTTAAGAATCCGCCAAAGGCTCTGCCTTTGGAAACCGCTTAAGGAGCAAAGCCCCTTAAGAATCCCATATTCGACGCGGCGTGAGATGCCTAGCCCACACGCATAAGACCGGCCGTGGAAGGCCGGTCTTCGAGATGTTGCTTAAATGCTTGGAAAGTATATAAATAACAATAAGATTTAATTTTAAAGAAGCGCTTTGCGCTTCCTACCTTCATTCTTCACTATTCATTATTCATTTTTCATTCTTCATTCTTCATTCATCTACATAAAAGTATGGCCGCATCTTCTCGATCGTCTTCTCGCCGATACCCTTGACGTTCAGCAGCTCGTCCACCGTCACAAACCGCCCGACCGTTTCCCGGTAATCGAGGATCCGCCCGGCGATCGCCTCCCCGATCCCCGGGACTTCCATCAATTCTTCCGCCGTCGCGGTATTGAGGTCGACGGGAACGATCCCCGCCCCTTCCGGGGCTTCCGGGCTTTCTTCCGCCGGTGTTTCTCCGGCAGCTTCCTCTTTCGAAACCGACTCTTCCGCGCTCTCAGGCAGCGCTATGGAAGACAGCAGCCGGACGGCGTCCCCCTCCGGCCGGCTGCCGAGGGCGTAGCCGATCATCAGCAGCGCCAGCACCGCCGTCAGCCCCACCGCGAACCGGATCACATTCCGCTCGCTCATTCGATGTCGATCTTCTTGGAAGCGACGGCGTTGAGGTCCAGTCCCGCAGTATTGCCCGCAAGGAACTCATAGTACCCCTGAGAGCCGACCATCGCGGCGTTGTCCCCGCACAGCGGCAGCGGCGGACAGAAAAACTGTACCCCCCGCTTTTCGCAATCGCCCTCCAGCCTGGCCCGGAGCCCCGAGTTGGCCGAAACCCCCCCCGCCAGCACCAGTTTTTGGTGGCCGGTCTCGGCAAGCGCCGCCATCAGCTTTTCGGAGATGATGTCGCAGACCGCCGCCTGGAAAGAGGCGGAAAGGTCGTTGACGTTGATCCGCCTGCCCTTCTGCCCCGCGTTGTGGACGATGTTGATGACCGCCGTCTTCAGCCCCGAAAAACTGAAATCATAGGGGCTGCCGGCGACGTGGGGCCGGGGCAGCTGGAAAGCGCCGGGGTTGCCCAGCTTCGCCGCCTTGTCGATAAACTGCCCGCCGGGATAGGGAAACCCCATCGTCCGGGCGGCCTTGTCAAACGCCTCCCCCGCCGCGTCGTCCCTGGTGCGGCCGATCACATGGAAGCGGGTGTAATCCAGCACCTCGACGATATGGCTGTGCCCGCCGGAGGCGATCATGCAGAGGAAGGGCGGCTCCAGGTCCGGGTGGGCCAGGTAGTTGCTCGCCACATGGGAGCGCAGATGGTGGGTCGGGATCAGCGGCTTGCCGGACGCGAACGCGAGGCCCTTGGCGTAATTGACCCCCACCAGCAGCGCGCCGATCAGCCCCGGCGCATAGGTGACGGCGATCCCGTCCAGATCCGCAAAGGTCAGCCCCGCCTCCTGCATCGCCCCTTCGACCACCCAGCAGATGTTCTCGCAGTGCCGCCGGGAGGCGATCTCCGGCACGACGCCGCCGTACTTTCGGTGCTCCTCCACCTGGGTGGAGATGACCGACGAGAGGACCTTCCGCCCGTTTTCGACGACGGCTGCCGCCGTCTCGTCGCAGGAGCTTTCAATGCCCAGTATCTTCACGCTGTCGCTCATAGGTTTTCCCCTTTTCCTTTCTGTCTGCCCGTCTCCCCGACGTCCGCCCGCATCAGGACGGCGTCCTCGTCCGGGTCATGGTAGTAACGCTTGCGCCGACCGACCTCCGCAAACCCCGCCGACCGGTAAAGGGCCTGGGCCGGGGCGTTGGAGGCGCGCACCTCGAGGAAAAAGGCCGTGACCCCCTTTTCCGCCGCGAACCGGAAGGCCGCCCGCAAAAGCGCCGCGCCGGTCCCCCTGCGCCGGTAACCCGGCAGCACGCAGATGCGGTTTAACTCCATCTCGTCCAGCAGATAGGACGTATTGATGTAACCGGCCGCCTCCCCGCCTTCTTCCGCGAGCAGGAGGAAGCTCCGTTCCTCCCGCAGCGTCTCCCGGAGGGTCTTCCGGCTCCAGGGGTCGGGGAAACAGGCGCTTTCCAGCCCGAAAACCGCCTCGATATCCCCCTCTTCCGCCCTGCGGATGTCCATATCGCTCATCCCTTCGCCAGATACCAGTTTTCGCCCACATGGGCGTCGGATAAGAGCTTCACCGCGTAGTCCGCGACGTGCTCCATCTCATATTTGACCAGTTCCTTCACCTTTTCCGCCTCATCCAGCGGGGCCTCGACCAGCAGCTCGTCGTGCACCTGCAGGATCAGCCTGGCCCTGTACCCCTCTTCCTTCAGCCGCTTATATACCCGGTTCATCGCCAGCTTGATGATATCGGCGGCGGTGCCCTGGATCGGCATATTCATCGCGACCCGCTCGGAGAATGCCCGCAGCTGCGCCCTGGAGGCGTGGATATCCGGCAGGTACCGGGGTCGGTGGAAGAGGGTCTCGGCATACCCCTTTTCCCTGGCCTCCTCGACCGACCGCTTCATATAGGCGGCGATACCGGAATAGGTGGCGAGGTAGTGGTCGATATACTGCTGCGCCTCGGCGACGCTGACCCCGATATCCTGGGAAAGGGAGTAGGCGGAGATGCCGTAGACGATGCCGAAGTTGATCGCCTTCGCCCGGCTCCGGAGGGAAGCGGGCACCTCGTCAAACGGGACGTGGAAGACCTGGGAGGCGGTCATCCGGTGGATATCCGCCCCATGGTTAAAGCCGTCGATCATATTCCTGTCCCCCGAGATGTGGGCGAGGATCCGCAGCTCGATCTGGGAATAGTCGGCGTCGATCAGCGTCCACCCTTCCCTCGCCACAAAAAACTTGCGCATCTCCGCCCCCAGCTCGGTCCGGACGGGGATATTCTGGACGTTGGGCTCGGCGCTGCTGATCCGCCCGGTGCGGGTCTCGGTCTGGTTGAAGGTGGAGTGGATCCGCCCGTCCGGCTGCACCGCCTTTAAAAGCCCGGTGACATAGGTGCTGGAGAGCTTTTGCAGCTTGCGGTAATCGAGGATCTTTTCGATGATCGGGTGGGCACCCCGCAGCGACTCCAGCACCTCGGCGTTTGTCGAATAGCCGCTTTTGGTCTTTTTGCCGTGGGGCAGCCCCAGCCGGTTAAACAGCACCTCCGCCAGCTGCTGGGTCGAATTGAAGTTAAAGGGGACGCCGGCCAGCTCCATGATCTCCTCTTTCAGGGCGGCGATCCGCCCGTCCAGCATCCTGCCGAACCCCTCGATCCCCTCCCGGTCGACCTGGAAGCCCAAGACCTCCATCGACGCCAGCACTTCGCAGAGCGGCAGCTCGATCTCCCGGTAGAGGGTCTCCATCTGCCGTTCCCGCATGATCAGCCCGATCGCCTCCCGCAGCTCCGGCATCAGCGGCAGAAGCGTCTCCTGCCGCCCGGCGTCGAACTTCCGCCCCGGAAGGTAGACCTCGCACATCTCCGGCAGCGAGTAGGACTTGTCGCTGGACGAGAGCAGGTAGGCCGCCAGCAGCAGGTCCTCGATCGTCCCCCCCACCGGCGTCCCCCGTTTAAACCCCAGCTTATAGGTCTCCTTGGCGTCGAAGGTGGTCATCGGCAGCCGGGCCTCCAGCAGCGCCGCGAGCGCCGCATCCCGCTTTTCCGCAAAAACGGAAACTTCGTTTTTCCCGGTCAGCAGCATCAGCCGTTCCCCGTCCAGCAGGTAACAGGCCGCCCCCATTTCCCGGAGCCTGTCCGCCGCCTGATCCACCGGCGGGTCGTTTACGACCGTGACCGGCTCCTCCGCCCGGGCGTCCGGCGTCCCGGCCGGCTCCCCTTCCGGCAGCAGCGCGGCGGCGGCTTTGTCCATGCTGTACTTGTGGAGGAAGGCAATGAGTTCCGGCTGCGGCCCTTTCCCCGCCAGCCGGTCGGGGGTCTCGGGGAGGGGGGCGTCCCGGCGGATGGCGCCGAGGGTATGGGAAAGGAGCGCCTCGTCCTTATGTTCCGCGATAAGCTTTTTGATCCGCGGGGTCGCCTTGATCTCATCCAGATGGTCAAGGATATTCTGCAGGCTCCCGTTCTCCCGGATGAGGGCCAGCGCCGTTTTCTCGCCGATCCCCTTGACGCCGGGGATGTTGTCGGAAGCGTCCCCCATCAGCGCCTTCACCTCGATCATCTGCGCCGGCTCGACCCCATACTGCGCCCGGATATAGTCCGGCGTCACCAGCAGGTCCCCCTTGTTGGTCGCAAGGCAGATGGTCGCCGCGCCGGACGCCAGCTGGTAGGAATCCCGGTCGCCGGTCGCGATGACGCAGCTGTCCCCGTGCTCTTCCGCCCAGCGGGCGAGCGTGCCGAGGATATCGTCCGCCTCCCAGCCCTCGATGCCGATGACCGTCCCGCCGGCGAGGGTGACAAACTCCCGCCCCAGCGGCATCTGCACCCGCAGCTCGTCCGCCATTGGCGAACGGGTGCCCTTGTACGCCCCATACAGCTTATGGCGGAAGGTGGGGGCGTGGACGTCGTAGGCGGCGATAACGGCGTCCGGCGCAAATTCCTTTATGAGCTTGCAATAGGTCTTGACAAAGCCGTAGAGGGCGTTGGTCGGGGTGCCGTCCTTCGCGGTCAGCGTGCGGATGGCGAAAAACGAGCGGTTCATCAGGCTGTTGAAATCAATCGCCAGTATCTTCATCGGGTTCCCTCCTGTACCGCCTGCACAGACGGTTGACGAACGGCGGCGTTTCGTTTATAATCAGAGTACATAAGTAATATAAGTATACCACAGCCGGGGCCGGTTTACAAGGTTTCCCCGGCGGAAATCATGGAAATCAGTTTTTGTCTTTTTGGCATGGAATGTTTATTTCGCTGCCCTTATGGCAGCGACCAAGCTCCGCCTGGACGGGCCAAGTTTCACTTGGATGGACCAAAGGCTCTGCCTTTGGAAACCGCCAGGACTCTAGCGAGCCCTGGACCCGCTGTTCGACGCGGCCGTATCACCCGTACCTACCACATAAGACCGGCCGTGGGAGGCCGGTCTTCGGGCGTTTATAGATCGCTCGGCACGTTTTATGGTCATGCGACAAAAAATGATTTCCGTGGCATTTTGGAATGAAGGAGAAGGAAGTTTTGGAAAAGACACTGCAAATCGGGCGGGTCACGATCGAAAAAACCGCCGCGCTGGCCCCGATGGCGTCGGTCGCCGACCGGGCCTACCGGGAAATCTGCAAGGAGATGGGGGCGGCGTATGTCGTCGGGGAGCTGGCCTCGGCCAAAGCCCTCACCTACTCCGACCGCAAGACGGAGGAGTTGTTAAAGCCCTCAGACAGGGAGCGGCCGATGGCGGCCCAGCTGTTCGGCTACGACCCCGCCGACATGGCCGAAGGGGCGCGGTCGGCGCTGCGGTTTCACCCGGACATCCTCGATATCAACATGGGCTGCCCGGTGCCGAAGGTGGTCGGGCAGGGGGCCGGCAGCGCGCTGATGAAGACGCCGGAGCTGGCGGCGGAGATCGTCCGGGCGGTCAAGGCGGTGGCCGGGGACACCCCCGTCACCGTCAAGATCCGCAAGGGCTGGGACGAAAACCTGGTAAACGCCGTCCCCTTCGCCCGGCTGATGGAGGAGGCCGGGGCGGACGCGATCACCGTCCACGGCCGTACCCGCCAGCAGATGTACGCCCCGTCGGCCGACTGGACGATCATCAAGGCGGTCAAGGAGGCGGTTTCGGTGCCGGTCATCGGGAACGGGGACATTGTGACGGCGGAGGACGCCCTCAGGATGTACGAGGAGACCGGCTGCGACCTCGTGATGATCGGCCGGGGGACCTATGGGAACCCGTTTATTTTCCGGGAAATTAGGGCGCTCTTAAACGGTGAACCGAAG
>CALXKG010000229.1 GCA_944388825.1 uncultured Clostridia bacterium
CGTCCCGCCGGGAGAACAGACCGCGTCCTTCAGGGCGGCCGGGTGCCGGCCGGTCTGGAGGAGCAGTTCGGCGGTACCCGCCATCATCTGAAGGGCCAGTTCCATCGCCGTCTTCCGGGGCAGTCCGCAGGCGACCCCGCCGTCCGCGAGCGCTTCGGCAAACAGGCAGGAGAAAGCCGGGCCGCACCCGGCGACCGCGCTGCCGGCGTCTATCAGATGCTCTTCCATTTGGACCAGCATCCCGGACGGCGCGAGGGCGCGCAGGAGGGGCGGGAGCGTCTGTTCCGCGCCCTCAGCGCTGTAAAGGATAATGCCTTTACCAATTGAGACCGGGAGGTTCGGCATGATCCGGACGGTGGGGACGTCTGCCCCCGCCATCTCCCGGATGCGGGCGATGGTCAGCCCCGCCGCCATCGTCACCAGTGTAAAGGTTTCCCCCTTTTCAGCCCGCTGCTGTAAAACCGGGCGGATGCCCAGGAGCATTTCTGCCATCATCTGCGGCTTGACGCCGAGGAAGATGTAGTCCTGCCGGGCGGCGTCCGCGTTGCCGCAGGCGGTCCCGCCCAGCTCCGCCGCCAGCTTTTCCGCCTTCTCCGGCGTGCGGTTTGCCAGGAAGAGCTTCCCCTCCCCCGATGCCGCGACCGCCTGCGCGACCGCGCCGCCCATGTTGCCGGTACCGATAAAACCATAGGTTGCCATATAAAATCCCCCTTCATGTTTTTGGATTATGTTTCGGGTGCTGCGCACGCTTTGTTTTGGGCGGAGCAGCCGTGGTCAGCTTCGGAAGTACGGAAAGCGGGTGCCTGGGAAAGGGCGCTGCCCTCTCCACTCCCGCGATTTTTTAAAAAAAATCGAGTAAAACTTTCTTTACTTCCCCCGTTGCTTCGTAACTTTAGTGCCAGCGCCGAATTTTGCGTTTTGGGCAGAGATTTTGCTTTTTTACCGCACCTGCCCGTTGCCGTGGATGACATACTTATAGCTCATCAGCTCGGAAAGCCCCATCGGCCCGCGGGCGTGCAGTTTCTGGGTCGAAATGCCCATCTCGCACCCCAGCCCGAATTCACCCCCGTCGGTAAACCGGGTGGAGGCGTTGACGTAGACCGCCGCCGAATCGACCGCCTTTGTGAAGAAGGCGGCGTGTTCGTCCGACAAAGTGACGATCGCCTCACTGTGGCCGGTCGAGTGGGCGGCGATGTGGGAAACGGCCGCTTCGACGCCGTCCACCACCTTGACCGCGAGGATATAGTCTAAAAACTCGGTGTCAAAGTCGTCCGGCCCGGCGGGCATCCCATCGATAAACTGCATCGCGCGCCCATCCAGCCGCAGTTCGACCGGCGGCTCTCCCGCCGCCCGGCGCTGATCCACCAGCAGCGCCTTCAGCCTCGGGAGGAACGCCGCCGCGATATCCCGGTGCACCAGCAGCACCTCCTCGGCGTTGCAGACCGACGGACGGGAGGTCTTGGCATTTTCGACGATCGAGAGGGCCATTTCCAGGTCGCAGGGGCTGTCCACATAGACGTGGCAGATGCCGGTGCCGGTCTGGATGCAGGGGACCTTCGCCTCCTCGACGCAGGCGCGGATCAGCCCCGCCCCGCCCCGGGGGATCAAGAGGTCGACATACCCTACCGCGGTCATCAGCTCTCTGGCGCTGGCCCTTGTCGTGTCCTCGACGAGCGAAACGGCGTTATCCGGCAGGCCGGCGGCGATAAGCCCTTCCCGCAGCGCCGAAACGATCGCGTAAGCCGACCGGAAGGCCTCCTTACCGCCCCGCAGGACGCAGGCGCTGCCCGCCTTGACGGCAAGGGCGGCAGCGTCGGAGGTGACGTTGGGGCGGGACTCGTAGATGATCGCGATGACCCCCATCGGGACGGCGGTCTTCTCGATGACGAGGCCGTCGGGGCGCACCGTCCGCCCCAGCACCCGGGCGGGGTCGGGAAGGGCCGCCACCGCCCGGACGCCGTCCGCCATCCCTTTAATCCGGTCCGGCGTCAGCTTCAGCCGGTCGAGCATGACGGGGGAGATCTTCCCTTCGGCCGCCTGCATATCTTCCGCGTTGGCCGCAAGGATCTGCTCCATCCTCTGTTCCAGCGCGTCCGCCATCGCGTGCAGCGCGCGGTTTTTATCCTCCGTCCCGCAGCGGCCCAGCAGCGGGGCCGCCGCCTTCGCTTCTGCGAGGATCTGTCTGGTCTCTTTCATCGGCTTTCCTCCCTTTCCAGCTTTTTGCCGTAAAACCGGGTGCCCACCGGCTTCCCCTCGATGATCTCGTAAAGGACTTGCGGACGGGCGCCGTTGGCGATCACCATGTCGATACCGGCCCCGACCGCGATCTCGGCGGCTTTTAACTTGGCCGCCATCCCGCCGGTGCCGAGGGCCGACCCTTCCCCGCCGCCGAGGGCGACGATCTCCGGCGTCAGCGCGCAGACGTCGTGGATCAGCCGCGCGTCCGGCTGCTTATGGGGGTCGGCGGTGTAGAGCCCGTCGATGTCCGAAAGCAGGATGAGCAGTTCCGCCCCCGCCGCCTCGGCCACCAGCGCCCCCATCCGGTCGTTGTCGATCTCCAGTTCCTCGGTCGCGACCGAGTCGTTTTCATTGATGACCGGGAGCGCCCCCAGTTCCAGAAGCCGCTCCATCGTATTGACGAAGTTGCGCCGGTGCTCCCCGTCCTCCAGGTCGAGGACGGTTAAGAGGATCTGGGCGACGGTGTGGTTGTACGCGGAAAATTCCTTGTTGTAGGTATACATCAGTTCGCACTGCCCGATCGAGGCGGCGGCCTGTTTGGTGGGGGTGTCGTGGGGCTTTTCGCCCATCGCGAGCTTGCCGACCCCCATCGCGATCGCGCCGGAGGAGACGAGGATGATCTCGTGCCCGGCGTTTTTGAGGTCGGAAAGCACCCGGCAGAGTTCCTCCACCCGCCGGATGTTCATCCGCCCGGTCGGATGGGCGAGGGTTGAGCTGCCGATTTTGACTACAATGCGCATAGGTTTTGTTTCCTTTCCCAGAGATGGTTCCAGTATACGGCATTTGCGGGGAAAAGTAAAGCCCCGTCCGGATGAACCGGGCAGGGCTTTTTTGGGGTTTACGATCGTTGATTATATTTTAGACAGCAGTTACCTTCTTTCATATTATCTGAGATCGATTTATCTCTCAAAATATAACCTGCAAATTTCGCGCATGAATATAAGAAAAAGGGCGCGCTGAAATATTTATTTGCAGCGCGCCCTCTCTGTACCGTACTCTTCTCTTTACTGCTGTCACCGATGGATTTCTGCCGCGCAGCGACTATATCATCATTCCATCGTCCGCTCGAGGAAATACCGCCACTGTTTCCGCCACCAGGGCCAGTCGTGGTTGACGTCGTACCCCCAGTAGTCGATCCAGGCGGGGATCCCCTTCTGGGCGAGCACCTCGTCCAGCTCCCGCGTGCCGATCTGCATCAGGTCCTCCCAGGCCCCCTGGCCGACGCAGATGATGATCTTCGAATGGCGGAACATCTCCATGTACGGGTGGTCAGCCGGCATATTCCGCAGCGAATGGACCGGCGAGTTCATGTACATATTGGCGTCGAAATAGCCGTGGATGAGAAGCGCCGGGTCATAAACCCCCGACAGGGCGATGACCGTGTCGAACAGGTCGGGGCGGCGGAAGAAGAAGTTGGCCGCATGATAGGCCCCCATCGAGCAGCCGGTGATCGCCGCCTTGCCCGTATACCCCGACTCGGCCATCACGGCCGGGTAAAGCTCGTCGCAGACATAATGGTACCACTTTTCGTGGAGGGCCATCCGGGCGGCGGGGTCGCCCCCCTCGTTCGACCAGGTCTCCTTATCGATCGTGTCAAACGAAAAGATCTGGATTTTCCCCTGCTGGATATAGTCGGCGACGGTGTCGACCATCCCGAAGTTGGCAAAGTCAAAATACCGCCCGTCCTGGGAGGGCACCGCGAAAAAGGGCTTGCCCTTATTCCCATAGCGGATATAGGTCATCTCCCGGCCGAGGGACTGGGAGTAAAAGCTTTTAACTGTCCCTTCCATCCTCAGACCTCCTCCGAAACGTATTTCCAGAACTGCTGCAGCTGCTCGGCGGTGTCGATCCGGGCGATGTAGAACCGGTCGCCCATGCCGGAAGCGAGGGCCGGGTCGAGGACGCCGGTCTCCATGATCTGGTTCCGGTAGCGGGACATGACCTCCCGGTGGGAGTGGCGGTAGCGCTTTTCGTTGCGGCGGCCGACGTGGACGCCGTAGAACTTTTCGGGATAGTTTTCCTTGGTGAGCCGGTCAAAGCAGACCATATCCGCCCAGTCCTTATAGAAGTCGGTCGAGTTGGCGTAGTTGATCATCTCGGGGGTAAAGCCGCCGGAGGGGCGCATATTGACCTCCAGGCCGACGATCTCCCCTTTTTTGCCGAGGCCGGGCTTGTCCTCCAGCAGCCGGAAGAATTCCAGGTGGGTGCAGCGGGACCGGACCCCGAACGCCTTCACGCAGGCGCGGCCGGCTGCCCGGACGTCCTCTTTGAGGTTGGGGACGATGTAGAAATAGATCGTCTCCCGCTCGTTGACCGCGTCCATGATCGAGACGGGGGTGACGTTGCCGGTCTCAAAGATCGGCTCCCCTTTGGAATTGATGATCGAGTCGTAGGAACAGATCTCGCCGTTGACAAACTCTTCCATGATATACTGGGTTGTGTAGCCGGAGGCGTAGAATTCCCGCAGCTGCTCCTCGTTTTTCAGCTTGAAGGTCGCGCTCGCCCCGACCCCGTTGTCCGGCTTGACGATGACCGGGTAGCCGACCTTTTGGACAAACGCGAGGCCGTTTTCCAGCGTGTCCACCAGGTGCCAGCGGGCGGTGGGGATGCCGGCTTTCGCATAGTATTCCTTCATCCTGGATTTGTACTTGATCTTCGGCATATCGGCGGTTTTCAGGCCGGAACAGACGTTAAAATCGGTGCGCAGCGCCGCGTCCGACTCCAGCCAGTACTCGTTGTTCGACTCGACCCAGTCGATCTTGCCGTAGCGGAAGGTGAAATACCCCATCGCCCGGACCAGTTCGTCATAGTTTTCCAGGCTGCCCACCTTGTAGTATTCGGTGAGGGCGGCTTTCAGCTCGGGCGTGAGCTGGTCGTAGGGGCAGTCGCCGATGCCGAGGACGTTCGCGCCGTTGCGGCGCAGCTCCTCACAGAACCGGTAGTAGTTGACCGGAAAGTTGGGGGAAACAAAGACCACGTTCATAAGCTGGTTTCTTCCTTTCATCGCCGTTTTGCGGCGGATATATATTATACTAACACATTCCGGC
>CALXKG010000230.1 GCA_944388825.1 uncultured Clostridia bacterium
GCCTTATCCCGTTTATCCTGATGGCCTGCGGGGTCATCGGGGTGCGGGTGCCGGCGTTTATCTGCACGCTGCTGGCGTTTCTGGTGATCGCGGCGCTGATCGTCTTCCGGACGCGGGCGTTTTTCGCTGAGCTGTCGAGAAGGATGCATATTTGACGGGAGGCCTCCTGCAAAGGGGCCGCGTCAGGCTGTCGAAAAACTGATGGACAAAACACAAAATTGGCGCTGGCGTGAAAATCACGAAGAAACGGGCGACGATCAGAAGTTTAGGGTCCAGCCCTTTTTAAAGGGCTGGCAGGAGTGGAGAGGGCAGAGCCCTTTCCCAGGCGCTCAGTTTCCGTACTTCCGAAATTGACCACAGTTTTGCTACTGATAACGAAGTGTGCGCAGCACCCAAAAAATGCGCAAAAATAAATTTATCGACAAGCTGACTCCGCCGGTGTTTTCCATCGGCGGAGTTTTTTTGCTTTTAAAAGCATTTATTTAATAGAAAGTCGCGACCTCCTGCTCCGGGGCGGCGGCGGGCGCATATTCCAGCGCGGTCAGCACCGGCCCGACCCCCTGGTAGAGCGGGTGGTTTTTGACTGTGACCCTGGCGGTGACGGTGAGCCAGTCCTTGTGTTTGATCCGGTTGTCCTTCGGGACCTGGCAGAGCAGGCTCATATACTGGATATCCGCCTCGCAGCAGGTCATGACGAACCGCCCGACCGCGATCATCCCTTTCGGGAACCGCTTGTCCAGCGCGGCCATCCCTTTGAATTTGACCGTCTTGCCGTCGTACTTTTTCGGCTCTTCCGAGATATCCCGGTACCAGAGGGCGAAATCCCGGTCCTCGATCGTGATGACCGGCGCGTCGATATCAAAGGGGAGCGGGTCCTCGATGTCGTCGTATTCGACGCTGCCGTCCGGGTGTTCGTAGGCGATGTCGCACCGGCGGGAGACCCCGCGGACCACCCGGTGGAAGGCGTCCTTGTCGATGCCGGCGCCCGCCCGGTTGAAGACGACGATCTCGCAGGAATTGAGCTTGTCCACCACCAGCTGCCGCATATTCTGGTTGTAGGAAAGGAAGGTATTGGCGTCGCAGAGCATAAATTCCTGGTAGATGATCCAGTTGTCCGGCATCCGGTTGTACAGCTGCTGGAGCATCCACATCCCGTTGTACTCCAGCACGACCCGGTCGGCCTTATGCTTTTTGACCAGGCTGGTCAGGTAGACCTCGTTTAACTGGGAAATATCCTCCAGCAGCTCCATGAAGACATTTTGGGGGTCGGCGAAACGGGAGGGGTCGAACTCTTCCTCCCCTTCCTCACAGACGAGCAGCAGGGTGCGGTCCCCTTCATTGAAGCGGGGGTCTTCCAGCGTTTCCTGGATAAATTTGGTCTTGCCGCCCTCCAGAAAGCCGGTGAACAGATATACAGGTATTTCTTTCGGCATAATAACTCCTTATTCGACGCCAAAGAGGGCTGCGATGGCCGCTTCGTCGATTTTCGCGCCGATGACGCACAGCCGCCCGGTCAGACCGGCGCTGCCGGAACGGATATCGGGGCAGCCGGGGACATAGTCAAAGTGGATCCAGCTGCCGTCCTCCGCCTGGACAATGCCCTTGGCCCGGAGGATCTGCCCGTATCTGGCCTCGTCCTGGAGGGCGGACAGGGCGGAAGCGATGGACTCTCTGGTGAACTTGCGGGTCGTCTCCCGGCCGAAACTGGTGAAAACCTCGTCGGCGTGGTGGTGATGGTGGTCGTGGTCGTGGCAGCAGCAGTGCTCATGCCCATCGTGGTCATGGTGATGCTCGTGTTCGTCATGGTCGTGATGGTGCTCATGCCCGTCATGTTCGCCATGCTCGTGATGGTGTTCATGTTCGTCATGGTCATGCTCATGTTCATGCTCGTGGCAGCAGCACGCGCCGTCTTCGTGGTGATGGTGGTGGTGCTCCTGCGCCTCTTCGGCAGCCGTTTCGGCGGCGAGGGCGGCCAGCTCCGCCTCCAGCGTGCTCTTCTGCGCTATCGCTTCGAGGATCTGCGCGCCGGAGAGCTGGTCCCACGGGGTGGTGATCAGGGTGGCCTTGTCGTTGTGCTGCCGGATCAGCTGGACGGCGGCCTGGAGCTTTTTCTCGTCCATCCCCTGGGTGCGGGAGAGGATGATGGTGGAGGCGTGCTCGATCTGGTTTAAATAGAACTCGCCGAAGTTTTTCATATACATCTTCACTTTGGTCGCGTCGGCGACGGTGGTGAAGCCGCCCAGCACCGCGCCGGCGGTATCGGCCGACTGGACCGCACGGATGACGTCGGACAGCTTGCCGACGCCGGAGGGCTCGATCAGGATGCGGTCGGGGTGGTAGGCTTCGATGACCTGATGGAGGGCTTTGGCAAAGTCGCCCACCAGCGAACAGCAGATGCATCCGGAGTTCATTTCATTGATCCGGATGCCGGCGTCCTGCAAAAAACCGCCGTCGATGCCGATCTCGCCGAATTCGTTTTCGATCAGCACCAGCTGCTGCCCCTGGTAGCCGTCGGCGATCAGCTTTTTGATGAGAGTCGTCTTGCCCGCCCCGAGAAAGCCGGAGAAAATGTCTATCGTGGTCATAAAGTGAAACAACTTCCTTTCTATAGGCAGTAAAACCGTGACCAAATGAAAAGGGCTTTAAATCCCGTATTCCTTATTATACCCCGTTTTTCCAGTAATTGCAAGGGCTTGCATAGATTTTTGGCAGTCAGGCAGGGAGACTGCCAGAAAAAGCCGGGGCAGCGGAAAACCGGCCGGGGACATCGCCCCGGCCGGTTCAGCTTGTCGATAAATTTGTTTTTTCGCATTTTTTGGGTGCTGCGCACACTTCGTTATCAGTGGCAAAACTGTGGTCAACTTCGGAAGTACGGAAACGGAGCGCCTGGGAAAGGGCTCTGCCCTCTCCACTCCTGCCAGCCCTTTAAAAAGGGCTGGACCCTAAACTTCTGATCGCCGCCCGTTTCTTCGTGATTTCCACGCCAGCGCCGAATTTTGCGCCCTGACCATTGGTTTTTCGACAGCCTGTATCATAGGTCATCTATCTTCGCTTTTACCCGGCTGGACCGCCTTTTCCTCCGCGTCGGCCTCTTCATTTTTGATCTCCCAGTGGATCAGGAAGGTGAGGGCCGCCCGCAGCAGGATGATCGCCCCGACCATCAGGATCTCGGAAAACTCCCGCACGACGACGGTGCGCAGGATCTCGCCGCCCAGCTTGAATTCCAGCGCCATCGCCATCCCCTTGGCGAGCTTGAGCCGGGTCAGCGGGTCGCGGCGGGCCAGCCCGATCACCCCCTGCACCCCGGCAAGGATAATGGTAATAATGCCGACTATTTCAAAGAGTATGATCGCATACTCAGACAGCCAGCGCACTATATTTTCCAGAAAAGTAAAGAGGTTTTCCATTTTGCTGCCTCCCGGCGGCGTACAGCCGTTGATGAGGCCATTATACCATATTTCCGGCCGCCGCGCAAGGGGTCACAGCACCATTACCAGCGTCCCGCCGGCAATCAGCAGCCCACCGATAATGGATTTGATAGACGCGGTTTCCTTCAGGAAAATAAAGGCAAAGATGAGTGTAAAGACAATACTTAATTTATCAACCGGCGCAACTTTTGCGACATCCCCGATGGCGAGCGCCCGGTAATAGCACAGCCAGGACGCGCCGGTCGCCAGCCCGGAGAGCGCCAGGAACACCCAGCTTTTGACGCTGATCGCGCCGATACCGCCCTGTACGCCTGTCAGGAACACCATGCCCCAGGCCATCGCCAGCACGACGGCCGTCCGGATGGCTGTCGCGAGGGTGGAATCGACCCCGTCGATGCCGGCTTTGGCGAGGATCGAGGTCAGGGCGGCGAATACGGCCGATAAAAACGCATAGGTAAACCACATATTCTTTCCTTCCTTCATGTTTTTCATGGTTTAATCATCCCTTTCCGTATGGCCGGGCAGCTGGTCCAGCAGTTCCGCCGGGCCGCCCGCCTTCCGCGCCTCTTTCGACCGGCGGTAGAGGATATCCAGGATCCGGATAAATTCGCTTAGATCCCGTTCAGATAATATCTCTGTCAGCCAGCTGTAATATGACACTTCCAAAGAAGCGCGGCTGTCCTTTAAAGAATCCGCCGCCGGGGTCGGGTAATAGAGGCGGCGTCTGGTGTCCGCCGGGTCGGTCTTTTTGACGATCAGCCCCTTCTGCTCGAGGTTCCGGACCAGGTGGGCGGCAGCGGTCTTTTCCAGGGACAGCTGTTCGCACAGTTCCGCCGGCCGGATGCCGGGGTGTTTGCGGATCGCGTGCAGCGCCTCATATTCGCCGGGCCCCAGCCCCTTGTCCCGGGCGAGGGACTGGGCGAAATGGGCGGCGTTGCGGGCGATTTTGGTGATCTGGCGTCTGGTCGGGTCCATAGCGTCCTCCTGTTTATTTTATTGAATCCTCAACTATATTCAGTATAGGCTGTTTGTGGCTTCTTGTCAAGAGGAAAGGTAAAAAATTTATCCGGTATGTAAACGGGTAATAAAACTGCCTGCGCCTGGTGATTCGCGGTTTTGCAAACGGTGCGGAAAAAGCGGTTTTTGCCCGTTTTGCGCGGGAAAACAGGCCGGTTGCAGCGGAAACGGACGGGTTTTGGCGGGACGTATTTTGTAAATACAGTGTGAATAAAAGTTTTAGATGGGATTTTAGAGGGCGGGGAAGCCCGCGAAGGCCGATGGCGCCGGCCTTCGCGGGCTTCCGCCCATTTTACGCCGGAATGGAGGCTGTTTATGTCCAAATTGTGTCCGGTAGCTGGGAAAAAATTTCCCAAACCCCTTGACATTTATATCGGCGGCCGATATAATAAATATAACGGGAGCCGATATAACGGAACGGGATATACCGGCGGTCGAAAGGAGATGGGCATATGCTGAAGAAGAATCCGGAACTGCTCTACTATCTTGCGGCGCTCTGTTTTCTGCTGGCGGCGGTTTTCAACCTGTTCGGCGGGCAACTGTCTTCGGGGACGGTCATGCTGGCGGTTGGCGCGGCATTCCTGGCGGTGGGGCTTGGCGGACGGAAGAAGAAAAGGCAGGATAAGCCGGATGAAAACGGCCGTTCAGATGCGGAAACAGGCAATAACCGGAGAAAACCTGAATAATCAGTCCGTTTTGGAAGGGAGGGAATAGAATGGAGACGGCTGCGTTGACCGAGGCGGTCTACTATATCCTGCTGTCGCTGCGGGAGCCGCTGCACGGCTACGGCATCATGCAGCGGGTGGAGCAGTTGAGCGGCGGGCGGGTCCGGCTGGCGGCCGGGACGCTGTACGGCGCGCTGTCTACCCTGCTGGAACGCGGGTGGATCGAGGCGATGCCGGAACCGCGCGGAAGCCGCAAAAAGGAGTACCGCCTGGCTCCGGCCGGGCGCCGGGCGGCGGAGGCGGAGCTGGCGCGGCTCCGGGAGCTGGTGCGGAATGGGACGGAGATCCTGGAAGGGGATGCTGGGAATGAAAAATAATGTTATCAGAAATCGTTTATTTTTCTTCTGGAATTATGACCGGGAAGAAGAGTGGCTGAACCGGATGTCGGAGGATGGGTATGAGCTGGAGGACGTCTTTCTCTGGCGGTACCGCTTCCGGCGGGGGAGTGGACAGAAGATGCGGTACAAGCTGGAATTCCTGTCCCATGACCCACGGGACGAAAAGGGGCGGGATTACCTGGATTTCCTCGCGGACGCCGGGATCGAGACGGTCTGCACTTTCGGGCGGTGGGCGTATCTCCGGCGGCCAGCCGGGGAAGGGGAGTTTGAACTATATTCCGATATCTCCTCTAAAATCGGCTACTTCAAGCGGCTTTTCTGCTTCCTGCTGCCGGTCGCGCTGGTCAACCTGGTGCTGGGGCTTATCAACATCCTGGCCTTTGCGGGCTGGGACAACCGGCTGGCCGGCGGGCTGTGCCTCTTCGTCTTTCTGCTTTTCTGCTGGGGGATGCGGCGGACGGCCGGGGCGATCTGGCGGCTGAACAAAGAGAAGAAGATAAACGAATAGGTTTCTGGAGCGTGTTTGCAATCCTCCTGCCACTGCCTCATTCTGCTGAAAAGAGGGGTCTACGGCGTTCGAAAGGCGTGAAATGCCGACGTATTCCCGCGTCTTTCGTCCTTCCCCCTCTTTTCCGCGCATGATTTAAGCATACAGGGGTTTTCAAATGCGCTTTATCCGCCCGGTGGGGAATACGCCGGGCGGATTTAGTTTGCCGAAGAACCAGTGGACAGAACGCAAAATTGGCGCTGGCGCGGAAATCACGAAGAAACGGGCGGCGATCAGAAGTTTAGGGTCCAGCCCTTTTTAAAGGGCTGGCAGGAGTGGAGAGGGCAGAGCCCTTTCCCAGGCGCTTAGTTACCCTACTTCCGAAGCTGACCACGGCTTTGCCACTTGAAACAAAGTGTGCGCAGCACCCAAAAAATGATCTGAAATGGATTTTTCGACAAGCTGTATCCGCCCGGTGGGGAACACGCCGGGCGGATTTTTGCGCGCCAAAAAATACCCCGGATTGTTTTGGGGAAAGGGGTTGACTTTATGGGAGATAGTGGTTATAATGCAAACAACATTTTAATTTACAAGCACCGTGCCGGTGCACATTCACCTGTTTTCCCCCATTTGGAAGGGAGGACGGGAAATTTCGTTTTCAGAAACGGAGGATCAGCATGAAAATCTATGTCAACGCGGCGGCAGGACGGAACGGCAACGGCAGCAGGGAAATGCCGTTTAAGCACATCAACGACGCGGCCCAGGCCGCGCGGCCGGGGGACGAGGTCCTGGTCGCGCCCGGCGTCTACCGGGAGTATGTCAACCCCCGCTACGCCGGTACCGAGGACGCCCGGATCACCTACCGCAGCACCGAGCCGCTGGGCGCCGTCATCACCGGGGCCGAGCAGGTGAAGGGGTGGGTCCCCTATGAGGGGAACGTCTGGACCGTCCGGGTCAAAAACACCCTCTTCGGCGGCTACAATCCCTATACCACCTACGTCTACGGCGACTGGTATTTCGCCGGGCGGAGCAAACACACCGGCTGCGTCTACTTAAACGACAAGGCGATGTATGAGGCCGGCAGCGTGGAAGAGTGCGTGAAGGGCGAGGTCTACGACCGCTCCTGGGAACCGGAGGCGTCGGTCTATAAGTGGTACGCCGAACAGGACGGGGACGAGACGGTCCTCTACGGCAACTTCCAGGGCAAGGACCCCAACGCCGAGAACGTCGAGATCAACGTACGCCGGGAGTGCTTCATGCCCTCCGAGACCGGCATCGGCTATATCACCGTGAGCGGATTTGTGGTCACCAAGGCCGCCACCACCTGGGCGCCCCCCGCCGCCTACCAGGACGGGATGATCGGGCCCCACTGGTCCAAGGGGTGGATCATCGAGGACTGCGAGATCAGCAACTCCAAGTGCGCCGGCATTTCGGTCGGCAAATACTGCGACCCCGACAACGACCATTACTTTACCTACAAGCACGTCAAGAGCCCGACCCAGATGGAACGGGACGCGGTCTGCCGCGGGCAGTACCACGGCTGGCTGAAGGAAAAGGTCGGCAGCCATATCATCCGCCGCTGCAACATCCACCACTGCGAGCAGGGCGGCATCATCGGCCGGATGGGCGGCGTCTTCTCGATCATCGAGGACAACCATATCCACCATATCAACAACATGATGGAGCTGGGCGGCGCGGAGATCGCCGGCATCAAGATGCACGCCGCCATCGACGTCATCTACCGCCGCAACCACATCCACCACTGTACGATGGGCATCTGGTGCGACTGGGAAGCCCAGGGCACCCGCATCACCCAGAACCTGATGCACGACAACCAGAAGCCGGAAAGCGCCAGCCAGCTCAAGGGCGGTATGATGAGCCAGGATATCTTTGTCGAGGTCGGGCACGGGCCGACGCTGATCGACAACAACATCCTGCTCTCCTCCGCGTCGCTGCGGATGGCGACCGAGGGCGTTGCGATGGTCCACAACCTCATCTGCGGGTCGTTTACTTCGGTCGGCGCGGGCACCGGCCCCCGGTATACCCCCTACCATATCCCCCACCGGACCGAGGTCATGGGCTTTATGACCATCCTCCACGGCGACGACCGGTTCTACAACAACATCTTCGTCCAGAAATGGCCGGCGGAAGCCTTTACCACCCTGCGGGATGTGGGCGAAGGGACCGATTCGGAAAACCGCGAGGTCGGCACCCATGTGCTGGACGGCTATATCACCTACGACGAGTGGATCAAGATGTTCGATATGGACACCGAGACGCCGGATATGGGCAAGCTGGCCCCGGCGCACGACCACTCGCTGCCGGTCTGGGTCGCTGGAAACGCCTACTTTAACGGCGCGAAGGCGTATAAGAACGAGACCGACCATCTGGTCGACAATGAACACGCGGTCTATGTCGAGCTGACCGAAAAGGACGGGCATCCGGTCCTTTCGACCAACGTCTACGACTTCCTGGGGGACTACGCCGCCGGGATGATCGACAGCGACGTGCTGGGGAAAGCGTTCGAGCCGGAAGAGCGGTTTGAGAACCCCGACGGCACCGGTATCGTCTTCAACGAGGACTACCTGGGCGGGCACCGCGGGGTGAAGGTCATTCCCGGGCCGTTTGCTTCGGCGGAAGACGCGGGGAAAGAACTGTTTTAAGCGGCGGCTTTGCTAAGAGGCACCTCCCGGGCGCCATAACTGAATAGCCGGACATGAAACGGCCGGAGCCTTCTTTTAAAAGGCTCCGGCCGGTTTTGTTCTGCCTGTTTTACCGGGCAAACTTCGATTTCATGATGATGTTGAGGTTGTTCATCGCGCAGCGCTGGATGTCGCCGCGGCAGATCTTCCGCTCGCGGTCATAGTTCCCGCGGTAGACGATCGTCCTGCCGCCGTCGGCGACGGCGCCGATGGTCTCGTCCAGCGGCTGCTGGAGGGGCGGCGTCGAGCGGTCCCGCATCAGTTCCGGGATGCTGGCGGTCTTTAAGTAGACCGGCTGCCCGTCCACCAGGATCTTCCCGTCCTTCACTTCCGCCAGGTGCCCTTCGCCGAGGGCGGCCGCCGCGGTATCCTGCCCGTCCGCGCAGGGGGTGAAGGAGTTCCAGCGGGTGGCGGTGGGGACCGGCAGGAAGGGCAGTTCCTTCTCCATGACGACCTGGCCGCGTTCGTCGAACAGCGGCTCGACCGTTTCGGCGGCCTGCCGGATGTTCAGGACCCGCGCCTTGCCGCCCGGCATGATCAGGTCGTTGCCGGCGTGCATCGAGATGCAGGGGGTGGAGCTGCCGCCGTTCCAGTCGGTCATGATGAGCCCCTCAAAGCCCCATTCGCCCCGCGCCAGGTTGGTGCAGAGGTCGTAGCTGTCGGCGGTCGGCACGCCATTGATGAGGTTGTAGGAGGTCATGATGCTCCAGGGCTGGGACTCCTCGACCGCGATCTTGAAGGGCTCGAGGTAGATCTCCCGCAGCGCCCGCTGCCCGACGATCGAGTTGGACATATAGCGGTTGAGCTCCTGGTTGTTGGCGGCGTAGTGCTTGATGCAGCCGCCGCAGCCGGGCAGGCTCTGGATGCCGCTGATCATCGCGGCGGCCAGCTTGCCGGCGACCAGCGGGTCTTCCGAGTAGTACTCGAAGTTCCGCCCGCACATCGGGTCGCGCTGGATGTTGATGCCGGGACCCAGGATCAGCGCGATCTGGAGCGCCTGCATATCCTGCGCCATCCCGCGGCCGACCTGGTAGAGGACTTCCGGGTCAAACGACTGGGCCAGCAGCGTCCCGACCGGCCAGGCGGTGCAGAAGTGGTAGACGGTGGTCTTTTCGCCGGTCTCGAGGTTGTCCGCTTCAAACTGCTGGGTCACGCGGATGCCGCCGGGGCCGTCGGCCATGACGATGGACGGGATGCCGAAGGTGTCCTCCATCTGGTGGGTCGTCTCGCCGGCCGCGCCCGGTACCGATTCCGAGCTGGCCCCGACGACCGGGTGGTCGGCGTCGGCGACGCCCCAGCCGGTGCCGCAGCAGAGGTCGGCAAGCTGCGCGTTGGAAAGCTGGGCGACAAATTCCTCCATCGGGGCTTTGCCTTCCCAGACGTCCCGGAGCTTCCAGCCCTTCTCTTCGACCAGCTGTACCTTTTCATAGGGCAGCTGGGCGGTGTAGGCGGGGTCGGTCGTGTAGGTGGTGACGGTTTCGTCCGCGTAAGGCGAGCGGCCGTCCACCGTCTCCGGCATCCTGTCCAGCCCCAGCGCCGGCACCTTTTCCCAGACGCCGCCGTCCGGGCGTTCGGTCCAGCCGGTCAGCTCGGTCAGCGGTTCGGCCAGCGGCAGCGCGACGTCCACCCTGCGGATCAGTCTGGTTTCCGGCACCTCGACCCGGCAGACCGCCGCCGTCTCGCGGGAGGAAACGCCGGCGCTCACCCGGTAGCTGCCGGCCGACAGGATGTAGCCGCCCGCCTTTTCGCTGTAGGAGGCGAGATTTTCGGCCGGGACTTCGATCGAGACAGTCTCCGTTTCGCCCGGCTGCAGCAGGCGGGTCTTTTTAAAGCCCTTTAATTCCTTCGCCGGCATATCCAGTTCGCCGGTCGGGGCGGAGACATACAGCTGCACGACCTCTTTGCCGGCGCAGCTGCCGGTGTTTTCGACCGCTGCCGAGACGGTGAGGACGCCGTCTTCCAGCTTCGCCGCATAGCCGCCCACCGAGAAGGTGGTATAGCTTAAGCCGTAGCCGAAGGGGTAGCCCGGCTTTTTCGCAAAGGTGTCAAAATACCGGTAGCCGACATAGATCCCCTCGACATAGGGGGCCTGGATCGGGTCTTTGAGGAAGACGCCGGAGGCGGGATAGTCCTCGTATTTTTCCGCCCAGGTGGCGGCCAGCTTGCCGGAGGGGGAGACCCGGCCGGTCAGGATGTCGCAGACGGCCTTGCCGCCCTCCTGGCCCGCCTGGCCCATCAGCAGGATGGCGTCGGCGCCCGCCGCGTTCAGGTCTTCGACCGAGACGGGGCCGGCGACGTTTAAGACGACGACCAGCTTATCGAAAGTCCGGCGCAGCAGGGAGAGGTTTTCCCTTTCGGCCGCCGAGAACCGGTAGTCGCCGATCTCGCAGTCCCTGCCGTCAATTTTGGCGGTCTGGGTCATGGCGCGGTCGTTGCCCTCGCCCGAGTTGCGGGAGACGACAAAGACGGCGGTATCGGTCTGGGCGCGGGAGGCCTTGACCATCTCTTCGGTCAGCGGCTGTTCCGGGAAGGCGAAGACCGACATGACGTGGTCGGTCTGGGCGTCGCGGGCGCGGTCGTATTCGACGGCGTACTGCCGCAGTTCCTCCGCGTTGACGACTGCGTAGTCGTCCTCCATCGCGGTCAGGATGTTGATGTGGTAGCGGGGGGAGAGGTTGACGTTGACGTCCCCGCCGCCGGAAAGGCCGCCGTTGAACGGGTCGCCGGAGCCGGTGCCGCCCCGGACGGTGCGGGCCGCGCCGTTGCCGTAGACAGCCAGCGCCAGCCCCGCCGGGAGGGGAAGCGCGTGGTTTTCGTTCTTTAACAGGACCATCCCTTCCGCGGCGGCACGGCGGGCGATCTTCGCCCCTTCAATTTCCCGCGGCGACATGGGCGGGAATACTTTGCAATCAGACATGATAAACCTCCTTGTGATACGGGCCGCACGGTGGACGCAGGGTCCGGCGGGCGCCCGCTTCTTTAGTAACTATATTACCATATTCTGCGGGAAACGTCCAGTCTTTCCGGAAAAAAGGCATGTCCTTTTGTTGCATTTTATCTGAAAATACGGACCGGGACGCAAAAAACGGGAATCGGCCACCCATTTTCGGTGGGAGATAGGAATGCGCGGCCGGATTTAATTTGCTGGAATATCATTAGCTTGTGTTAATGAAATACCCATTCCATATGGTATAATATAACCATATGCCTGACGGATTCCGGGAGGCGGAACAAAACGGGAGGCGAAGATACATTGGGTAATAAGCAGATGGCCGAAAAGATATTCAGGGAAGTCTACCACATTCAGGATCCCGAACTGCTGGAGCAGTTTGTGCTGGATTCCCACGCGTGGAAGGTGTCCCGGAAGAGCACGCTGCTGCACGCGGGGTGCAATCCGGATTACCTCTTTTTTCTGATCGAGGGGGTCGTGCGCGGGTTCTTCCTCGACCGGGAGGGGAAGGACATCACCGACTGCCTGTTCGCCGACTTTGGGGCCGCGATCTGGCCCTCGATGGGGATCGACGACGCGGCCAGGATCAACCTGGAAGCGGTTTCCGACTGCACGGTCCTCTGTTTGCCGGTCAAGACCATCCAGCGGCTCATGTTTCAGTTTACGGAAATCATGGTGGTGTACAACCGGCTGCTGGAGCATTCGCTGGCTTATCACTGGGAACTCAAGATCATGATGTACCAGTGTACCGCGCAGGAGCGGTACGCGTGGTTTTTGCAGAAGTATCCCGGGATCATCGACCAGATCAGCCACCGGTATATCGCCTCTTTCCTCGGGATGAACCCGGTGACGCTGAGCCGGCTGCGCAGGCAGTGCAGGGACGGCGGCTGATGCGGCGGGACGCGCGGACAGGCGGAGGAAGAAGATGAAGGGCTGGTTTTTGCTGATCCTGCCGGCTGTGGGGCTGGCCGCTTTGCTGGCCTGCTGGTACAGGCGCCTGGCCCGCCGGAAGGCGGACCGGGAACAGATGCGGCGGAAGGCGCGGGAAGACGCGCTGGACCGCGCCATATCCAATCCGATAGAGGGCGGGGCGCAGCAGGCGCAGTCCCCGGTGGAGGTCATGTACCGCGAAGACTGTCCCGCGCCGGACGGGCCGGTGCTGCGGCTGACGGAAATGGGGCCGGACGCCGCGAGGGTTTACCTTTTCCCTTACGGCGCCGTCCTCTACCTGGGGGAACGGGACGGCCGGGCGGCGGTGCTGCAGCGGGAAGACGCCCGGTACCGGATAGAGTGCGCAATTTTTGGAAGGGGAGGCGCTTTTTACGCCTGTGCCGTGCGGCAGCAGAGGGTGCGGCTGCGGCGCAGGCGGCGTTTCACCCTGCTGGACGCGTCCGGCGTCCGGCTCAACCATCTGGACCGGCTCGAACTGTCCGGCAGCCAGTATAAAGTGGAACTGTTAAAACGGGAATGACCGGTATCCCGGTCGGAAAGAGGTGCTTGGTGCCATGGTCCTTTCGATATGCGGGCAGAATGCCTATAAGGAGTTTGCGCTGCCCCCGGGGAAAAACCTGGAGACGTCGCTGACCGTCAGGCGGGATGTTTTCGGCCTTCCGCGGGATTTGGCCCTGCGCCTGGAAAACAGCGGCGGCCGGTGGTCCTTCCTCGCCCCCGCGGAAGGGGAACTGATCCGGAACGGGGCGGTTTATGACCGGGCGCCGCTGCAGGACGGCGATTATCTTTTATACCGGCAGCGGGGGCGGAATGTCCTCGCCATCATGGCGCGGGACGGCAGCCGCCGCTTTACGGGATACGCCAAATACGCCCTGCAGGCGGAGGAGGTCCTGATCGGGACCGCGCCGGAATGCGGGATCCGCTATTCCTTCCAGTACGGCGGCGCGGAATATATCACCCGCCGCCACGCCAGCATCCGGGCCGGCGGCGGCGGGCTCTCCCTGCGGGACTACAGCCGCAACGGCGTGTTTGTCAACGACGTGCGGGTACATGGCGAGGCGATGCTGCAGTTTGGCGACCACGTCGATATCTGGGGCCTGCATATGGTGGCGCTGGGCGGCGTGCTGGCGGTGCGGGAAGACGCGGCCCTTACCATCGACCCGCAGCAGCTGCGCCCGGAAGACCTTCCGGAACAGCCTTTGTCGGAAGAAACGGCCGGGAAAATCCATTACCACCGTTCCCCCCGCCGCCTGGGGCGGCTTGCGGAGGGGGAGATCGCCATCGACCCGCCGCCTGCCGCCGCGGCGGAGGGGGAACAGCCGCTCCTGCTCGCCGTCGGGCCGGCCCTCAGCATGGCGCTGCCGATGGTGGCGGGAAGCCTGCTGGCGGTGGCAGGCTCGCGCACGGGCGGCGCGTATATGTATACCGGCATCGTCACGTCGGTGCTTTCGGCGGTGATCGGCGCGGTATGGGCGTTTGCCAACCTGCGCTATGCCCGGAAAAGCCGCCGGGAAAAGGAAGAGCTGCGGTTTTCCGCCTACAGCGACTACCTGGTCCGGCTGACGGACGGGATCCGGGCGGATTACCAGCACAACCGGGAAGTGATGCTGGAGGCGTACCCTTCTGCCGCCGCCTGTATCGAAAGGGGGCTGCGGGGGGAGCGCCTGTGGGAGCGCAACGCCTTCCACCCGGATTTCCTCTGTTACCGGCTGGGGCTGGGGGATATCCCCTTCCAAAAGGAGATCCGCGCGCCGGGGGAACGGTTTGAAATGATCCCCGATACCCTGCGCGACAAGCCGCGGATGATCCGGGAGAATTTCCATATGCTGCGGCAGGTGCCGGTCTGCGTCGACCTGGCCCGGGAACGGCTGGTCGGGATCGTGGGCGGGCCGGACCTGGCGGGAGCGCGGGGCATTTTGCAGAGCCTGGTCGCGCAGATCGCGGTGCAGAACTGCTACACCGACGTCAAGCTCGCGTTCTTTTACCGGGAAGACCAGGGGGACGATACGGAAAAATGGGAATACTGCCGCTGGCTGCCCCATGTCTGGTCGGAGGGGCACAAGATGCGGTTTGTCGCCGACAGTTCCCCGGCGGCCAGCGACCTGCTTTATGAGATCGCGTCGGTGCTCCGGCTCCGGCATGAGATGAAGGGCAGCGGGCAGGCGGTATATAAGCCCTGGTATATCCTGGTGCTGGAGGACAGTTCGCTCCTGGAAAACGAGCCGGCTGCCCGTTACCTGCTCGACCCCGGGCAGGACCTCGGCGTTACGGTGCTGATCCTGGCGGACCGGGCGGAAGACCTGCCCAACGCCTGCGAGTGCATCATCCGCGGGGACGCGGCCTATACCGGGATGTACCATACCCGGGAAATGGATATGGACGCCGGGCGGATACAGATCGAGACGATGGACAGATCGCCGCTGGAACGGCTTGCGCGGAAGCTGTGCAGCATGGAGGTGGAAGAGGTGGAGCGGGGCGGCGGGATCCCGGCGTCCGTCACCTTTTTTGACCTGTACGGCGTCTCCCGCCCACAGGAACTGATGGCGCCGGAACGGTGGAAGCATGGGCGCACCTATGAAAATATGCGGGCGCTGGTGGGGGTGAAAAACGGCGGGCTGCCCTGTTGTCTGGACGCCCATGAGAAGTACCACGGGCCCCATGGGCTGGTGGCGGGCACGACCGGCTCGGGGAAGTCGGAGACGCTTCAGACGTATATCCTTTCCCTCGCCATCCAGTTCAGCCCGTACGACGTCGGCTTTTTCCTGATCGACTACAAAGGCGGCGGGATGGCCAACCTGTTTGACCGCCTGCCGCATACGCTCGGGACGATCTCCAACCTTTCCGGCGGACAGATCCAGCGGGCGCTGGTTTCCATCAAGAGCGAGAACCAGCGCCGCCAGCGGCTCTTTAATGAAAGCGGCGTCAACAACATCAACCATTATACCCGGCTGTATAAAAACGGGGAGGTCTCGCTGCCCATCCCGCACCTGTTTATCATCATCGACGAATTTGCCGAGCTGAAGCGGGAACAGCAGGAATTCATGCAGGAACTGATCAGCGTGGCGCAGGTGGGGCGCAGCCTGGGCGTCCACCTGATCCTCGCGACCCAGAAGCCCGCCGGCACGGTGGACGACAACATCCGTTCCAATACCCGTTTCCGCCTTTGCCTGCGGGTGCAGGACCGGCAGGACAGCATGGATATGCTCCACCGCCCGGACGCCGCCTATCTGACCCAGGCGGGCCGCGCCTTTTTGCAGGTCGGGAGCGACGAAGTCTTTGAACAGTTCCAGTCCGGCTGGAGCGGGGCCGATTTCGACGCGGAAACGGCGGGCAGCAAACAGGTGCTCGCCCGGATGCTTGCCAGCACCGGCCGGATGGACGCGGAAGGCAGCTATTTGAAACGGCAGCGGAAGGAAGCCGCCCGGTCCGCCTGGCTGGCGCTGCTGGCAGACCTTTGCCGCCAGGCGGCGGAGGAGCCCGCCGGCCCCGCGCGGACGGCGGCCCTTTACAGCCGGATGGCGGAAGCGGGGATCGACTTCCCGGAAAATGAGGGGAATACCCACCTGCTGCACGGCCTGATGGAGCTGGCCGGGGAGGCGGACGCCCGCGGCCTTTCCGGGGCGGACGCCGGACGCTGGCTGTCGGAGACGGCCGCCGCCCGCGGGATCCGGCTGCCGGAGCGGAAGCGGATGACCCAGCTGGACGCGGCGGTGGAATATCTGGCGGCGGCGGCGAAGGCAGAAGGGTACCGCCCCCTGCCGCCGCTGTGGATGGAGCCGCTGCCGCCGGTGCTCTATCTGCCGGCGCTGGAAGGCTGGGAGGAGGCCGCTTCCCGGGGCGGCGTCTGGCAGCGGCCCGGGAAAAGGTGGGAGCTTACCGCCGTCGTCGGCAAGGCCGACGACCCGCAGAACCAGAGCCAGCTGCCGGTCGTGCTGAACTTTTCCCGCGGCGGGCACCACGCGCTGATCGGGGCGGTCTCCAGCGGGAAAAGCACCTTTGTCCAGACGCTGATTTATTCGCTGATCCGGTGTTACCCGCCGGACTGGCTCAACCTCTATATTCTGGACTACAGCGGCCGGATGACCCAGCCGCTGCTGGAGGCGCCGCATATCGGCGGGATCTTTTTTGAGGACGACGCCCAGAAGACCAGCCGGCTGTTTTACCTGCTGCGGGATATCCTGGAGAAGCGCAAACGGCTTTTCCAGGGCGGGAATTACGCGCAGTACATCCTGGCGCATGAGGAGGTCTGCCCCGCCGTCCTGCTGGTTATCGACAACCTGGCCGGTTTCCGGGAAAAGACCGGGGAGGCGTATGACCAGGAGCTGATCCGCCTGGCGCGGGAAGGCGCGGCCTACGGCGTTTACCTGTTTGTCACGGCGGCCGGGTTCGGGATCAGCGAGATCCCCAGCCGGCTGGGCGACCAGATCCGGTCGACCCTCTGCCTCTCCCTTCCGGACAGCTTCCAGTACGGCGAGGCCCTGCGGGTCAGCCTGCCCGCCGTACTGCCGGAGGCGGGCGTCCCCGGCAGGGGGCTCGTCCTGATGGACGGGCGGGTGCTGGAATTCCAGACCGCCCTCGCGCTGGAAGCGGAGGACAGCTATGCGCTGGGGGAAAAGCTCCGGCAGGACTGCCGCGGTATGCGGGAAGGGTGGAAGGGAAAAGGCGCCCGGATGGTGCCGTTTATCCCGGACGACCCGTCCTGGGAAGACCTGGCGGCCCGGGAAGAAGCGCCGGAACTGTTCCGCTCCGCCCGGTACCTCCCGATCGGGTACGACGCGGCGACGGCCGGGATCTACAGCGTGGATCTGCGGTACGTCTGCTGCTATACCGTGTCCGGCCGCGCGCGCAGCGGGAAGACCGGTATGCTGAAGCTGTGGATGCGGTCGGCGCGGGAAAAGAAGATGCGGATTTCCCTGATCGAGCCGGAAGGGACGGCGCTTCAGGCGGAGGCGGAACGGCTGGGCGCGCAGCGTGCCGCGTCGCTGGACGAGATCGTCGCATTTATCTGGGAGCTGGGCGGCGCCTTCCGCGCGCGGCATGAAATCCGCCGGGAGATGACCGCGCAGGGGAAGGACGAAGACGCGCAGTTTGACCGGATGTGCCGGGAGGAACCCTGGCTGGTGGTGATCTCCGACCTCACGGCGCTGGCGCGGCTGGCCGGAAGCCCGGAAGCGGCCGGGCGCAACCTGGGCGGGGCGCTTGCCAACCTGTTTGGGAAGGGGTTTTTGCACAACATCTATTTTGTCGCGGGCTACAACCCGGACGACCGCGCCAGGGCGGCCGGGACGCCGGTGTTTGAGGAGTTTGTCAAAGACCGCGCCGGCTGCCATCTGGGCGGCAATGTGGCGGCGCAGCAGCTATTGGAGTTTGGCGGGATGCCGTTTAAGGAACAGAACCGTCCGGAAAAGCCGGGGATCGCCCTGATCCCGCCGCAGAACGGCGCGCCTTACCGGCGGGTCATCCTGCCGCAGGTCAGGAGGTAGGCGGATGGTTTCACTTGTCATCTTTTCCGGCAGCGAGGCGGAATGCCGGCAGCTGCAGCAGGCGGTGCGGGACAGGTTCGCCTACCATTCGGAGGACGGCCTCAGCTGCTCCCTGCATACCGGCCTGGAGGCGGCGGTAAAGGAACTGCTGTATGGCGGCGCGTCGCTGATCGGATGGGACGTCGACCTGGAAACGGCCCGGCGGGCGATCCTTTCCGCGCGCCCGCGCTGCCGGGATGCTTTCCTGCTGGTGATCGCCAGCCCGGAGACTTCCCCCCTCACCTTTTTGACGCCGGCGCTAAGGCCGGACACCCTCCTGCTGCGGCCGCTGGAAGAGCCGGAGGTCAGGCGGGCGGCGTCCGAGATGCTGGCGGCCGTCCGGCGGGCGGGCGAACAGGAAAACTTCTTCTCGATCAACCGCCGGGACGAACAGCAGCGGATCCCCTGCAGCTCCATTTATTACTTTGAAGCGCGGGGGCGCAGGCTGTACGCCCGGCTGCACCGGGAAGAACTGGGGTTCGCCGGCACGCTGGAACAGCTGGAGGAGGAGCTGCCGGAGAATTTCAGGCGCACCCACCGGAGTTTTATTGTCAATATGGATAAGGTCGAACAGCTGCTCCCGACGGAAAACCTGCTGGTCCTCTGGGATGGGCTGACAGTCCCCTTATCCCGCAGCTATAAGAAGGAGATTCGGGAGTATTGCCATGGATGACCTGGAACACGCCTACCTTTTAACGGAAAGCGAGCTGCTTTTGCTGCTGTCGCTTCTGGACAGCCGCCCGGTGCTGCTGTTTTCTTCCCCGGAAGAAGGGCGCGGGGAGGCGGTAAAATGGGAACAGACGGCGCTGTCCCTCTGCCGGGACGGGCTGGCGGAATGCGGCCCGGACGGCCTGTCGGCGGCGGGCGGGCTGAAACGGCTGCTGCTTGGCATGAAGGAGGCCGGTACGGTCTGGGCGGGCGCCGGCGTCCGGGACGGCGGGCCGCTGCAGCTGCTGTTTTCCGGGACGCCGCCGGTCCTGGTGAAGACGGCGCCCGGGGTGCGGCGGCTGGAGGCTTTCGGCGGCACGGCGGAACAGTGGCTGGACGGGGCGCTGGGGCTGCCGGGGCGGCTGCTGGAAGAAAAGGAAGCGGAAGCGGCGATGCGGGAGGAAGGGATGCGGGAGGCGCTGGACGGCTGCCTGGCTGGGGCCGTCCCGTTTGGCCGGCCGGAGACCGAATGGCTGCGGCGGCAGGAGGTATACGCCGTCGTGACCCGGTACCGGCGGGACGGTTCCGCCGTGGGCCGGTGGGTCTGGATGCGGTGCGGGACGGATACCGCGCTGCTCCGGCAGACGCCGGAACAGGAGTCTGTGCAGCTGGACAGCCGGCGCGCCCGCGCGCTGGTGACGGCAGAGAGGGAGGATGGGTATGATCCTGGTTGAGGTACAGGTCCCGGCGCTTTGCCGCCGGTACGATTTTGAGCTGGAAGAGACGGTCCCGGTGAGGCTGCTGCTGCCGGAAATGATCGAGGCGATCTGCCAGAAGGAGCGCCTTTCCCACAGCGAGACGCCGCAGGGGATGAGCCTCTATCTGCAGGACCGCCATACCCGTTTAAACGCCGCCGGTACGCTCCTGCAAAACGGCGTCTGCGGCGGGCAGAAGCTGATTCTGGTGTGACAGACGGCGGAAAACGGCGGGGAAATGCCGTTCATCCCGTTTCAGATGCGTTTCATCCCATTTGGCGCCCCTTTCCGCATGGCCATGCTATAATAAAGCCATCCCGGGAGGGACGGGACCGGAAGAGAGGAGGGAAGAGATGTGCCGGAATTTTCTGTTAAACCGGACCGTTTGCGCGGTACGGCGGAAAATGTCTGGAAAACCCAGGCGGCCCTTCGCGGAATGACCGGGGACATCCGGCAGATCCTCCTCTCGCTGCGGGAACTGAGCGGGGTGGAGGCGGATATTGACCGGCTCCGGCAGTGCGCCGGAAGGCTGGAGGATACGGCGGGAAGCCTTGGCCGGATGGTCGGCGCGCTGGAGCAGATCGCTTCCCTTTACGAAAAAAGCGAAGCGGACCTGGCGGGCGGGCTGGAACTTTTCCCGGCGCAGGCGGCTGCGCGGCACGGCCTCCCGGCAGCGGGCGCGCCGCCGTCCTGGGAAGAAAACCGGCCGGCGGAGAGCCTGGCGGGTTATCAGGCGGCGCTGCGGCCGATGCTGGGCGCGGATGTGACCGGCCGCTTCAAAAGGCAGGGGGGAGAAAAGTGACGTTGCAGGAAATCCGGGTCAATACCGGCCGGATGCGGGCGGACAGCCGGCAGCTGCAGGAATACCTCGGAAAGGCGGAAGAACACCTGGCCCGCTATCAGGAACAGATGGCGGCCCTGGACCGGATGTGGAAAGGCCCGGCGCACGACGCGCAGCAGCAGCGGTTTATGCAGGCCTACCAGCAGATGGAAACGCTCTGCGGGCTGATGCGGCAGCTGGTACAGCAGCTGGAGACTGCCTGCGGCCGGTATGAGGACTGTGAGGAAAATGTGCGGCAGCTCGTCGACGGGCTGCACGTTTAAGGAGGGATACGGATGACGGGCCAGATCACCGTCCAGGCCGACCCGCAGCTGCTGCGGAGCACCGCGCAGCAGGCGAAGGCGCTGGGCAGCCAGCTGCGGCAGGATTTTGAAAGCATGTTTGCCCTGACGGAAAATACGCATTACTACTGGGCCGGGGCCGCCGCCGAGGAATACCGGCAGGCTTTCGCCGAACAGCGGGACGGGACGGAGGAACTCCTCCGCCTGCTGTCGGCGTTCCCGGAAGACCTGATGAAAATGGCCGGGGTCTATGAGGCGGCCGAAACGCGCAATACCGCGCAGGCGGAAAGCCTTCCGGCAGATTTCCTGTAAGGGGGGGCGGGTATGAAGAGCAGCGGCGAGATCCGGTTTGACTTTTCCAACGCCCTTTCCCAGGCGCAGAAGCTGGACGACCTGGCAGACCGGCTCAGCCGGGAAACGGTCCGGGGGATGGAAGAAGATATCCAGGCGCTGCAGTCCGCGTGGACGGGGGAAAGCGCACGGAAATTCGTACAGAAGGAGGGGGAACTGGAACAGGCCATCGAGCGGGACGCCAGGGAACTGCGGGCCATCGCGGAGGATATCCGCCGGATCGCCCGGCAGATCTACGACGCCGAAATGCGCGCCCTGGCGCTCATCCGGCAGAGAAAGTAAACGGCAGGCAGACAGCAGACGACAGACAAGGAGGATACGACTATGGCTATGTTTTTGGTGAATTTTGAGCAGCTCCGGCAGAAGGCGGAACAGCTGGAACAGATGAACGTGCAGTTCCGCAAGGCGGTGTCCCAGCTCTCCGACAGCGAGGCCAGCCTGGCGCAGATGTGGGAAGGCGAGGCGCAGAAGGCTTTCCGCACCGCGTTTAACCAGGACCGGGAACAGTTTGAGGCGTTCGCCCAGGGGATCGACAAATATGTCCAGGCCCTGCGGGAAGCCGTCAGCCAGTATGAATCGGCTGAAAACAAAAACGTCGGGATCGCAAAATGACCGGCAGACAAAAAGGCACAATCCATAAACCGATGATGAAAAGGAGCGTATCAATATGACTGGCACCTTAAAAGTTACCCCTGAAAAACTGACGGCCACGGCGAATGAGTTTAAGACGCAGGGACAGAGCATCCGCACGCTGACGGCGGAGATGCTTTCGCTGGTGAACGGGATGAACGGCGTGTGGCAGGGCGACGCGCAGGCGGCTTTTGCCGGCCGGTTAAAGGCCCTGGACGGGGATATGGATCAGATCCAGAAGAAAATCGAAGACCACGTCAAGGACCTGACCGAAATGGCGGCCAATTACACGCGGGCTGAAACGGAGAACAGCAGTGATTTAAACGCGCTGCCGGCCGATTTTATCACCGGCTGAGTACCGGCATGGCGGGAAGGTTATACAGACGGACGGATACCCGCCCGCCTGTATAACCGCAGCAAGAGGAAGGGAAATGTATGAGACAGAGGATGAAAAGATGGGCGGCGCTTTTGTCCGCCGGGCTGTTTGGCCTGGCGGCCTGCTGCCTCCCGGCTGAGGCCGCCGGGGAGGGAAGCGCCTGGGGGACGGTGGACGGGCAGCAGGCGGTCGTCTACCTGCTGGATGCCGGCGGGACGGACGGCATAACCTGCCAGCTGGGCAACCTGCCGCTGGACGTGGGGACGGCCGAGCCGGTTTCCGCGCTGGAGGCGCCTTTTGATACGGTTATCCTGCTGGACAATTCCCTTTCGATCCCGTCCGGGCAGCGCCCGCTGGCCCTGTCCATTGTGGAAGGGCTGATCGGCAACCGCCTTCCGGGCGAGACCTTCACCATTGTGACGGTGGGCGAGGGCGTTGACTACCTTTGCGAGGCGGAATCGGACTATCTGACGCTGATGGACGTCGTGTCGGGGATCGAATACCGCGACCAGGTGACCCACCTGACCGACGGGCTGTATGAAGTGCTGTCTTCGCTGGCCGGTTCGCAGGAGGCGGTCATGCGGCGGGTGGTGCTGATCGCCGACGGGGTGGACAACGAAGAGCTGGGGTATACCGAAAAGGAACTGGATACCCTGCTGCAGGAAACGGGGTACCCGCTTTACGCCGTCGGGTGCGGCGGCGGGAACGACGAGCTGGAAAACCTGTTTGCCCTTTCCCGGCTGACGCCGGGCGCCGCGTTTAACCTGAATGAGACGCAGGATACGACGGCGGTCGTGGCCGGCATCTGCGCGTGGAACGGCGCGGTGCGGGTCAGCGTCCCTCTTCCGGATACCGCCTGCGACGGCGCCGAAAAGATGATGCGCCTGGAGGCGGGGGACTCCTTTTATACGGTTTCGCTGGATATGCCGTTTGTAGCGGTGGCGCCTTCCGAGCCGGAAGAACCGGAAGAACCGGAAGAACCGGAGGAGCAGGCAGAGCCGGCGGTCCAGCCGGAACTTCCGCCGGTGGAAGAAGCGGCCAAACCGGAAGGGCGCGGGCTCCCGGGCTTCCCGGTTTGGCTGGCGGCCGGGGCCGGCGGGCTGGCGGCTGCCGCCGCCGTGACCGCCCTGGTCCTGCTGCGGCGGCGCCGGAAAAAAGAGGCCTTTTCCCCTGTGCCGGGGGGCGCGGGCGGCGTCCCGCAGCAGCTGGAAGAGACCAGGCTGCTGCGGGAGGAAGGCGAGACGCAGGCTGTCTGGGAAGAAGAGCAGCCGGACGGCGCCAGCATTGTCCTGACAGACCTTTCGGACCCGGCGCAGAAGTACGGCGCGCCGGTGCGGGGCAGGCTGGCCATCGGCCGCGACCCGTCCGTCTGCCGGATCGTCGTGGACTATGACCCGACGGTCGCCCGGCATCAGTGCGACGTGTTTATGGAAAACGGGCAGCTGACGCTGCAGAACCGCAGCCATTCCAACATCACCCGTGTGGATGGGCAGAAGGTGGAGGACAAATGCCTCCTCCGGAATGGGTGCGTGATCAAAATGGGCAGGGTACAGATGCGGCTGGAGATCGTATAAATGCTGGACTTTATCTGGCTGTGTGAACGCGGCCTGAAACGGGAGATCAACCAGGACCGGGCAGGCGGGTTTGTAAAGGGGGACGCCGGGCTGTTTTATGTGGCGGACGGCCTGGGCGGCCACTACGCCGGGGAACAGGCGAGCGGCCTTCTGGCCCGGGAAGCCGGGAACTGGTGGCGGGCCTGCCGGGACGGCCTCCCGCCGGTGGAAGAGGCGGCGGATGCGCTGCAGAAGCTGCTGCGGGATTGCGGCAGGATGATCCGGGAGGCGACGCCGCCCGGGGAGATCTGCGGGACGACGGCGGTGCTGCTGCTGGTGCGGGGGGATGTATACCTCCTGCTGTCGGTCGGGGACAGCCGCTGTTACTGGACGGGGCGCGGGTCCATGCGCCCCGGGACGGCGCTGCTGACGGCGGACGACGCCGCCCCGCCGGGCGGGCCGGAAGGCGGCAGGCTGCTCCGGGCGGTCGGGGATGGAAGCGGCAGCCCCGCTTTCATGCGCGGCGGGCGCATCCGGGGGACGGGGGTTTTTTCCCTGTGCACCGACGGGATCTATAAAACCTGCCCGGCCCGCGTCCTGTCCGGGCAGCTGCGCCGGGCGGCGCGCGGAAGGCTGCAGGCGTCCGCCGGACGGATCGAGCGGGAGGTCTGCGCCCGGGGGGCGCCGGATAATTATGCGCTGGTCCTGGTCCGGGTGAAACCGGACGGGAGAGGGCGGGGCGGCAAAAACGGAGGGGAGGAAGCGACATGAGCGAATTTGCGGTGGCATTCGGGGCGGTCCAGAGCGTTTCCGAGGGGTATGCCGGAAGGAAGGCCCAGCTGGCGGAGGCGGCGCTGGAGGCGCTGCGGATCAAGCAGGGCCTGACCTTTGAAGTCCGGCAGCGGGAACGGATCGACGCGCGGTTTAACAGCCTGTCCAGCCGCCTGATGGAGGACAGCCGGACGGCCGGACGGTTTGGGCAGACGCTGCGGGAGGCCGTTTCCCTCTATCAGGCGGCTGAAAAACAGCTGCTGGAGGGCGCGTCTTCCGTCCCGCTTCTGGAACAGATCCTTTCCCAGACGGGGGCGGAAGGCCCGATGGGGCAGAAGATACAGGATATCTGGAGCTTTATCCGGGATATGCTGGACCAGCCCGGGAAAACGTTTTCCGACTTTTTAAAGTCGCTGGAGAACATCCCGGTGGTCGGAAGCATCGCATCCTATTATAACAGGCTGGTCGAATTTTTCGGCGGCGATATGACGGGGCTGACCGGCGCGCTGGCGCTGGCCGGGTTTGGGCAAAGCAGCATCGCCCTCTGGACGGAAGGGTATGACCTTGCCAAAAACTATTACCACGCGACCGACGGCATTTTTAACCTGAAAGGCCAGAGGGCGGCCGGGTATATCGGGCTGGCCGGTTCCGGCATGGGCCTTGTGGCGGCCGCCGTGCAGGCGGCGGATACCCGGGGCAAGAGCGCCGGGGAGGTGGTCTCCGGTTATTTGCAGATGGGGCAGGCCAGCGTCCCGTTTATCCGCGACGCCTATCAGCTGGAGCACCTCAAAGACGTAAAAAGCCTGGCAAACGGCGGCGGGCTGATCAGCCCGGCGGCCGCCTATTCGGCGGTTGCGGAATCCGCCTTTGCCACCGTGGGACAGGCGGCGGAGAGCATCAGCGAATACAGCGCGGACGGGGAATGGGACCTGGGGGATACCGGCGCGACGCTGATCGACAGCTCCATAGACGGGCTGTATACGATGGCCAACAGCCTGACCGGCGGGGTGCTGGACGCCGTCGGCGACCAGATCAACTTCTGGATGGGCGGGGAACCGCTGGCCCCCGGGGAGAGCTACGGGGACCGGATCGCCGACGCGGTGAAGGACACCGCCGAGGAGATCGGGAAGGCCATCGGCAACGGCATCAACCAGGCGGTGGACTTTTTTACGGGGCTTTTCCGGTAACTGCCGGGATATGGCGTAAAATCTAAGCGGGAGGTTTACAGATGAAAGAGCTTTTACCGATCGGCAGCGTGGTCCTGCTGAAAAACGCGACAAAAAAATTGATGGTGATCGGGATCCTGCCGGTCCGGCCGGAAGAGAAGGCCATTTTTGACTATCTGGCGGTCCCGTATCCGGAAGGGTACCTGGGGGAAGGGAGCAGTTTCCTGTTTAACCATGAAGATATCCTCGATGTGATCTTTACCGGGTATGCCAACCCGGATCATCAGGCGTTTTTACAGCTGATGGGCGTCATCTACGACCGGGTGCAGCAGAAGCTGGCGGAAGGGTAACGGGGGAAAGGTGGGTTTCGGGTGGCTGCGCTGCCGTTGGGAGAAGACTATATCCATATCGAGCCCCTGACCAAGGGCGGTATGGGGTGGCTGTATAAGGCCTACCGCCGCGGTTTGCAGGTGGAGGTCGTCATCAAGCGGGTCCGGGAACAGTATGTCGGGAAGATGGACCAGCGGGCGGAGGCGGATATCCTCAAACGGCTCAAGCACCGCTACCTTCCCCGCATCTATGACGTCATCAACGGCGGGGACGGGTACCTGTATACGGTGATGGACTATATACCGGGCGTCAATATGCAGCAGTATGTCGAGCAGAATGGGCCGGCCGGACAGAAACTGGCGCATAAATGGGCCTGCCAGCTGTGCGAAGTGGCCGCCTACCTGCATGAGCAGAAGCCGCCGATCATCCACTGCGACATCAAGCCCGGCAACCTGATGATCACCCCTTCGGGGGATATCTGCCTCGTCGATTTCAATACCTCCCTGGTCTTTTCCAGCGGGATACTGGCGGTCGGCGCGACTTCCGGATACGCCGCCCCCGAGCAGTATTCCCGCCCGGCAGTCCCGCCTCCCGGCGTCCCGGCAGGCCAGCCGACCGAGCTGCTCCCGGAGGACGGCGGCTTCGCCCCTTCCGGCCGCCCGTCCTTTTCGGCGGCTTTTTCCGCCCGCGCCGGCGGATACGGCGGGGTGACGGGCAGGACCGATGTGTACGGCATCGGCGCGACGCTATACTTCCTTGTGACCGGGCGCGTCCCGGAAAAGGCGCTGGGGCCGGTCACGCCGGTATCCGCCTGGTCGCCGGAGATCAGCGGGACCTTCTGCTCCATTATCCGGCGGGCGATGGAAAAGGCCCCGGAAGACCGCTTCCCGGATGCCGGCCGGATGCTGGAGGCGCTGCGGGATATCGACCGGCTGGACGCCCGCTACCGGCGGTACCGGATGTTCCGGTGGGGGAGCAACCTGCTGGTCTGCCTGCTCTTTCTCTGCGGCGCGGCCATGGCCCTGTACGGCGGGGTACGGCTGCGGGCGGAACGGGATAACGCCTACCTCTCTCTGGTTACGCAGGGGGAGGCTTTGGCGCGTCAGGGGGAGACGGAGCGGGCGGAGGCGGCGCTGGCCGGGGCGATCCGGTCCGCGCCCGGCCGGGCGGAAGGGTATCTTGCCCTGTCCGCCCAGCTGTATGCGCGCGGCGCGTACCCGGAAGCCGCCGCGCTCATACAGGACGCGGTGGAAGCGGGCAGCCTCCTGCTGGACAGCCTGCCGGATGACCAGGCGGGCGACCTGCTGTACATACAGGCCAACTGCGCCTATGAAATGGAGGATTACGCGGCGGCGGCCGGGCTGTACCGGCAGGCGCTGGACCGGCGCACCGACAACCCCGCCTATTACCGCGGGCTGGCGCTGGCGCAGGCGCGGTCGGGCGCGCTGGAAGAGGCGCACCGGACGCTGGATATTCTGGCGGAGCGGGAGGCGGATTCGGTCGACTGCGTGATCATCCGGGCGGAACTGGACCTGGTGCAGGGCGAATACCGGACGGCTTTTGACCAGTATGCGGAGGCGGCCGGCCGCACGGACGACCCGCAGGTTTTAAGCCGCGTCTATTTATCCGGGGCCGAGGCGCTCCGGGAGCTGGGGGACCTGGACGGATACATCGGCTGGCTTTCCCAGGGGGTCGGGCGCCTGGGGGAAAATGGCACGCTGCAGGCGGAACTGCTGGCCGCGGGTTACGCGGAGAAGGCGCTGGCCGACCCGGAAAACGCCCCGGAATGGTACGGGCTGGCCAAAACGCATCTGCAGCGGGTCGTGGACTCCGGCAGGGGCAATATCCTGACCGGGTTAAACCTGGCGGTCGTGCAGCAGAACCTGGGGGAATACGAGGAGGCGGAGGGCCGCCTGCTGGCGCTGCGGGACCAGTACCCGTCGGACTACCGGGTCTATATGCGGCTGTCGTTTCTGTACGCCGGCTGGCAGTCCCGGAAACCGGCGGAAGAGCGGGATTATGCCGGCGCGCTGGCGAATTATGACCTGGCGGCGCAGTATTATGAACAGGCGGTCGCCAGCGGGGAAACGGATGATGAAATGCTGCGGCTGGAAGCGCTGATGGAACAGCTGCGGCTGAGCGGCTGGCTGGAATAAGGGGGTGCGGAAATGGGCGTTTCTGCCGGAATGGTCTTTCTGATCGCCGGGATCGCCGGGATGATCCTGGCGGCGCTGCTGGCGGCGGCTGCCAACGGCTGGCTGAACCGGAAGGAAAGGCAGCTCCGCGAACGGATATGGCGGGAGTACCGCTGATCGTCAAAACTTTGGCTGTGGGAGGATATTATGGAGGTTCGTAAATTTTTGCAGGCCAGATGGGGCATTCTGGCGGGGATCGTGGGAATTTTGGCCGTTTTGGCCGTTTATCTGGCGATCGCCGCGTCGGGCTCGCCCGGGATGCGGGCGCGGGAGGCGCTGGAACTGGGCGAACGCTACCTGCTGGATGGGGAATATGAGCAGGCGATCGTCCAGTTTACCGCCGCGATCGAGATCACCGACCGGGAGCCGGAACTGGCGGACCTGGGGAATGAAGCGCGGGAGGGCCGGGATACCGCCGCCCGGAGCGGGGCCGTCAGCCTGCTGCAGACGCCCGGGAACGACCTGGAGGACGCGGTGGACTGGCTGGCGGAGAACGGCTGTCTGGACCTGCCGTCCGCCTATTACTTTACCGACGCGCTTTCCCTTTTGCAGCAGCTGGAAGAGCTGTGCGCCGAAGAGGCGTATGACGCGGTCTTTACGCTGCTGGCCGATCCGGCGTATACGGAGATCGTATCCGGCATCATGGGGCTGGACTGCCGCATGGCCCTGCTCAACGCGGAAACCGGGCAGATGACCGCCGTCTACCGGATGGAGGTGGAGACGGAAAACTTCGCGGACGGGGACGGCGCGGACGCGGCGGCTGAAGAGACGGAGGCGGAAGACGGAAGCGCCGCCGCGGAGGACGCCGGGGAGCCGGAAAGCTATATGGTCTATTACGGGGCCCACGCCGGCGGCGTCCGGGAAGGGGAAGGGGTCTGGCTGGCCTATCAGGACGGCAACAACTACCTGGCCGACGGCAGCTGGACCGGCGACCGGCCGAACGGGCATTTTGAGACCCGCAGCTGGCAGGCCGACCTGAACGCCACAGTCACCTACCGGGTCATCTCCGGCGAGGTCGTGGACGGCCTGTGGGACGGCAGGGTCATCTGGCGGTTTGAACGGGGAGACACGGCGGACGAATACACGCCCTCCTTTGCGGCGGGCGTCTGGCAGATCCTGCGGGAGGAAGACGGGTTTGCCATCGCGGCCGAAAACGAGGACGGCGCGCGGCTGATCGCCGCCGAACCGGATAAAAAGAACGGGATCGCAGGCTATGCGGAAGCGGCCTGACGCGGAAGCGCGCCGGATGTCCGCCCCGTCCCGGATGGCCCAGGCGGTCTTCTGGCTGACCATTTTTGCCGGCGGGGGCTATTTCCCCTGGCAATGGGGGCTGGCGGCGCTGCTCTGCGCCGGGGCCTTCGTCTGGCAGGCGGCGGTCACGGGGACGCTGCGCCTGCCGGGCGGGAAGACGGAGCTTGCCTGCGGCGGGGTGATGCTCTGCGGCGGGGTGGTGAATCTGTTTACCGCGGTAGACCCGGGCGGAGGCCGGGAGGGGCTATTGCGGATGCTGGTTTTCCTGCTTCTGCTGCTGGCGCTCCTGCAGTGGGACAGAGAGCGGCGGGAAACGTTCCTGGACGGCCTGCCGGCTGCCGGCGCGGTCATGGTGCTGGTTTCCGGCGCAGGGTACTGGATACCGGCCGTCCGCCCGCTGCTGTTTTCCGGCGGGCGGATGGCGGGGCCGTTCCAGTACGCCAACACCTTCGCGCTTTTCCTGCTGCTGGGGCTGGCGCGCATCCAAAGGCAGCAGGGGCGGCGGCGCTGGCTGGCCGGCGGCGTCCTGCTGGCGGGGATCGCGGCCTCCGGCAGCAGGTGGACGATGATCCTGCTGGCGGGATGGCTGGCATGGATGGCGGCGCGCCGGAAATTGGACCGGCGGTGGGCGCTGCTGCTGACGGTTTGCGGGCTGGCGGTCCTGATCCCGGCGGCGGCCGGGGGCGGCTGGGTATTTTCCCGCTTTATCGGGGAGAACGCCTTCAGCACCTTCTGGGGGCGGCTGCTGTACTGGCGGGACGCGGCGTCCGTTCTGGCGGAGCGCCCGCTGGGGGCCGGCTATCTGGGCTGGTTTTATTTGCAGCGGGCGGTGCAGACCGGGGTGTACAATGTCCGGTTTGTCCATAACGAATGGATCCAGATGGCGCTGGACTACGGGATCCCGGCCGCGCTGGCCGCGGCCGGGCTGGTCGTATGCCGGCTGCGGCGGGGGTGCCTTTCGCCGGAAACGGCGGTCCTGATCTGCCTGCACAGCATGGCGGACCCGGATTTGCAGTTTTACGGGATGCTGCTTATTCTGGCGCTGGCGCTGTCGCCCGCCGGGGAATGCCGGGCGGCCCTGTCCGCCCCGTGCGGCAAACGCCTCGCCGCCGCGGCCGCCGCGGCCGTATCGGTTTTCGCCGGATGCCGGGGGACGGCCGACCTGGCGCTGCAAACCGGGTCTCCGGCGGCCGCCTGCCGGCTGGCGCCCTACGACACCGAGGCGGCGGTCGAGCGGATGCTGGCGCGCGGGAGCCTGGCGGAAGCGGCGGCGGACGCATATGTGATCCTTGCCCGCAACCCTTTCGTGTCGGCGGCGTGGCAGATCGCGGCGGAAAACGCGCTGGACTGCGGGGCGTACGGCCGTATGGCGGCGGCCCAGCGGGAAGCGGTCGCGGCGCAGAAATATGACCAGGCCGTATATGACGACGCGCTGTACCGGCTGACGGCGGCGATGGAAAACGGATGGCCGGCGGAATTGGCGGCGGCGGAAATGGCCTGGCTGCTGGAATATATGGACGGGGTGCTGGCGGATACCAGCCCGCTGGGATGGAAGATCGCGGACCGGCCGGAACTTTCCTTCCCCCCAGAGACCCGGATGCGGATCCGGGTCTTGCAGCGGGCGGCGGAAGATGTGAAGGAGGATGGATGATGAAAGGGAAAAAACTGCTGTTAAACCTTTTGGCGGCGTTTGTGCCGGCGGCGGCGGCCCTCTGCTTTATCCTTGTGCGGACGCTGGGGGCGGCGGCCGGGGCGGAGGCGCTGTACGCACAGGCGGCCGCGGCGGTGGAAGCGGGGGATTACGGACAGGCGGAAGAAGTATTTGCGCAGATGGAGGCGGAATACCCCGCCTACCTCCCGCAGTATGAGCTGCAGGCGGAGCGGTACATCCGGGAAGGGGATATCCCGGCCGCCGTGTCGGCGCTGGAGGCGGGGGCGGAGACTGCCGGCAGCGGTTATCTCAAGCAGATGGCCGA
>CALXKG010000231.1 GCA_944388825.1 uncultured Clostridia bacterium
TGACAAACCGGTTGTAGCGGGGCGGGCGGGAGTAGCCGGTCAGGACGTTGAAGAGGGAGCTGGCGTCGCTGCCGTAGGGCTCCTTGCAGGTCATGACGCCGATGTCGGTGTAGATCCGCGCGGTCGAATCGTTGTAGTTGCCGGTGCCCATGTGGACATAGCGGCGGATGCCGTCTTCCTCCCGGCGGACAACCAGCAGGATCTTGCAGTGGGTCTTCAGCCCCGACAGGCCATAGACGACGTGGCAGCCGGCCTTTTCCAGCTTCTGGGCCCAGTGGATGTTGTTTTCCTCGTCAAAGCGGGCCTTCAGTTCGACCAGGACGGTGACCTGCTTGCCGTTTTCAGCCGCCCGCTCGAGGGCCGCGACGATCGGGGAATTGCCGGAGACGCGGTAGAGGGTCTGCTTGATGGCCAGGACATCCGGGTCCTCGGCCGCCGCCCGGACGAAGTTTACGACGACGTTAAAGCTCTCATAAGGGTGATGGACCATGCAGTCGTGGGCGCGGATGGCGGCGAAAATGTCGTCATACCCCACAAAGTCGGCCGGGGTTTCGACCGGGACGATCGGCTCGTAGCTCATCGCGGCGCTGCCGGGGATGGAGGCGAATTTCGAGAATAGGGTGAGGTCGAGGGGGCCGGTGACCTTGACGACCCGTTCCGGCTCGATCGGGAGCATCTCCTCCAGGAAAGCGAGGGAATCGGGGTCGCAGGAGGTGTGGACTTCCAGCCGGACCGGACGGCCGGACTTGCGCTTTTTGATCGAGGCTTTGATCTCGGCCAGGAAATCCTCCGATTCTTCGTCGATCGACAGGTCGGAGTCGCGGGTGATCCGGAAGAGGGAGCAGCTGATGATCTCATGCAGCTCGAAAAGGGAAGCCATATGGCGGATGATGATGTCTTCCAGCAGGACGAAAGCGCGTTCCTTCGTCCCGTCCGCCCCTTTTTCCTCCGGCAGTTCGAGGAAGCGGGGGAGGATGGAGGGCACCTGCACGACCGCAAAGGCCTCGTCCGCCTTTTTGCCCTTCTTTTTGGGCTTGACGCCGTCCTCCTGCTTTTCCCGCAGGCGGACGACGATATTGAGGCTCTTGTTGGCCAGTCGCGGGAAGGGGCGGCTGCGGTCGACCGCCATCGGGGTCAGCACCGGGAAGAGCACCTTTTCAAAATAGGCGTCGATATGGCCCTGCTGCCGGGGGGTCAGGTCGTCTGTCCGGACAAAGCGGATGCCGGCCTTTTCCAGCTGGGGCAGGATCGAACGGGAAAGGCAGGAATACTGCCGGTCGATAAAGTCGCGGATCTTGCGGTCGAGGATCGGCAGCGTCTCCCGGGCGGTCAGGCCGGTGGGGTAGACCTTGCTGCGGTTCGACTCGGCGACGTCCATCACCCCCGCCACCCGGACCATGATGAACTCGTCCAGGTTGGAGGCGGTGATCGCAAGGAAGCGCATCCGTTCCATCAGCGGGTTTTCTTTTTCGTAGGCTTCTTCCAGGACGCGGGCGTTAAAATCCAGCCAGCTCAGTTCCCGGTCGAGAAGGTTTGTTTTTGTATCCATACTTGATTCTCCCAATCGCAGGGTCATGCTATGACTTTACTGTTTGTATTTATGGCGTTATTTGAGCAGCGCCGTCTTGACGTGCAGCACCGGCAGGATGCCGAATACCTCGTAGAAGAGGGCGGCCGCCTTTTCAAACGCCCGTTTTTCCAGATAGAGGTTGCCGTCGTAGACGGTCGAAACGGTCAGGCGGCCGCCTTCCAGCCGGATGCTGATGTCATCCAGCTTCTGCTTTTTGCAGAGGTCCAGCGCGTCCGCCAGCAGGAAGTAGGCCCGCAGCTGCTGGACGCGGATCGACTTGGACGTCGTGTGCTGCTGGATCTGGGCGATCATCTGCCGCTCGGCCAGGGTCATGCCGGGGATGTTGAAGGTGACGATCAGCGAGGCGCTGCACCGGGCGTGGTACTCGATGTCGCTGAAATAGCCGACGTTGTGCAAGAGGCAGGCGAGCTTGAGGTAGATGAGGTCGTCGGCGCTCGGGTGCAGGCGCTTGGTCTTTAAGTAGAGCTTTTCGGCAAAGTCGCAGACCTTTTCCGCGTGCTCCATCGCGCAGCCGTACCGTTTGGCCAGCGTCCGGGCGCAGCCCAGCGCGCTTTCGTCCATATACTCGTCGTATTCCTTCCGCTCCGGCTTTAAAAGCATCTGTTCCATCAGCGAGTCCATCAGCGAGCCGTAGACGCCGATGACGGTCGAGACGCCGGTCAGCTCGGCCAGTTTCTCGTAGATCAGCACCGAGGCGTATACCGCCCGCTCCTGTTTGATCGTCAGGCCGTAGACTTTCCCGGCCGACTCCGGCATCATCTCGATCAGCTGCTGGCCCAGCGCCGCCAGTTTTTCCGCCGGGATGATGCAGCGGTGGTCCTCGATCTTGACCCCGCACATTCCCGAAAGGGCCTCCAGCTCCGGGTCGGCGAAGACCAGCGTCTTGACCGACTTGCGCAGACCGTTGGGTTCCAGGCCGTCCAGGGCGTTTTCCAGGTATTCGTTCATGACCGGGACGACTTCTTCGGTGCCGGCGGCGATCTCCTCCCGCATCTGCAGGACGTCGAAGCTGGTGAGCGACAGGTTCTGCCGCAGCCGCTGCCGTTTGCCGCTCTGGAGGGCGAGCCCCAGGGATTCGTTGCCGATGACGGTGTACAGGTATTTATCCCCCTTGTCCCGGTCGAAGGAAGCCATTGTCTTCTGCATCTGCCAGTAGAGAAGGGCTTTTTCCTCCTCGTCGCTGATGATCTCCAGCACCATGCCGGTGCGGCCCATCAGCTGGGAGACGATAAAGCCGAAATTTTCCGCCTTCCGCAGGAAATCGGTTGAAAAAAGCCGGTACTGCTCGACGCCAAAGGATTCCATCTCCTGCTTGAAGCCGCCAAGGATCTTGCACAGTTCCTGCATCGAGGGCTGGCTCACCCGCCCGGTGTGGGCGATCTCCTTTTCCAGGTCAAAAAAACATTCCAGCGAATCGAGTACGCCGACGCTGCCGCCCTGGTTCTGGGCGATCTGCATCGTGACCATATCCGAACCGATCTCGATGCCGGCGCAGACTTTGCCGCCTTTTCTTTTGGACATAAACTAACCGTTCCTTTCTCGGGCTGGCGCGTGGGCGGGAAAGGCCCGCCCCGTTTTCCGTATAATGAAATTATATATTTTGAAAGCGCGCCTGTCAATTGATTTTTGCGGGATTTGTACAGTTTCTTTACAAAAGTATAGCCTTTTTGTACATCCTACCAAAACGATACCGGTGTTTACCGCGGAATATCAGGCAGGCCCGTCCCCGTCCGGGGCGGGAAGCGCCCGGAGGAAGGCTTTTGCCGCCTCCCAGCTGCCGGCGGGGTGGCCGCCGTCCCGGCCCAGGGCCGCGACGATCGACGAGCCGAAAGAGCCGCTTTCGATCTCCATCTGCCGCATATCCGCCCCCATGGCCAGCGCCGCCGCCGACCCCGGGAGCACCCCGACCCCCGCTCCGGTCCGGGCGAGGGAGGCGGCGGTGCGGGCGTCGTCGCAGACGCAGCGGAACACAGGGGAAAGCCCTTCCTTGCGCATCCGGTCGCTTAAGGGGGGCATCCAGCGGCGGTAGACGATCAGGGGCATTTCCGCAAGGGCCTTCAGCGGGAGCTTCTGTTCATCCGGCGGGATCGCGGAGAAAAAATGCCCCTCCCCGACCGCCAGCACTTTTTCCCGCCGCACCAGCCTGCATTCCAGCCCGTCGGCCGAAAAGGGGGTGCGGATGACCGCCAGGTCCAGCTGGCGGGCGCGGAGCTTTTCCAGCAGCTGGTAGGTATTCTGTTCGTACAGCTCCACCCGGACTTCCGGGCGCTCCCGCCAGAAGGCGTCGATCCACCCCGGCAGGTCGGACGAACAGACCGACGAGACCGCCCCCAGCCGCAGGATGGCGCCCCCGCCCTGCCCCATCGACCGCATTTCCGATTCGACCGACCGGGCGGTGTCGAGCAGGTCCCGCGCCCGGTCGTACAGGCGCTTGCCGGCCGGGGTCAGCGAGAGCGTATGCCCTTCCCGGTCAAACAGCCGCACCCCCAGTTCCTTTTCCAGCTGCCGCACCTGGGTGCTGAGCGGCGGCTGGGACATAAAGAGCGCCCGGGCGGCGGCGGAGATGCTGCCCTGCTCGACGACGGCGGAAAAATACCGCAGCTGTTTTAAGTCCATCCTGTTTCCCCTTTCTGCGCGCAAACATGGGTACTTTATTATTGTACCGTCAAAGGGGGCTGAAATCAACCCTTTTGCGCGGGGGGAAGGGCGGGATTTTGTGTAATTTTTATGTAAAGTCTGGGTAAAGACACGGGGGAGCCGTGATATTGCGCACCCGGGACGGGGCCCGGCCGCCGAACGCTTTTCCCGTCCGGAGAAACCTTTCCGGTTGCAGCCCGCCTGCGCCGGTGCTATAATGGAGGCAAACGGCCCCGCCCCAGGCGGGGCGGAAAGGATGAAGGAAGCGTGGCGGAAAAAAAGAAAAAGCGGGGGTTTTACAGCCTCTATCTCAAAGGAGAAAAATCGACCCGGGCCGACCGGGTCCTGTATCTTGTGACGGTATTGCTCAGCGTCGCGGTCATCTGGTTCGGCTGGCGGTTCGCGGTGGCGGACGGGACGGTGCTGGGGCAGGACCTGGGGGGCATCGACGCCGAGCAGTACCGGGCGCGGATCACCGAGGTGGTCTCCTCGACCGACATCCACGCCAAATATTCCGACGGGATCGCCGAGCGGCGGACGGTCTGTTACGCCCAGCTCCTCTCCGGCCCCGATAAGGGGAAGACGGTCCTGGTCACCCAGGTGCAGGACTCGACCACCCTGACGCTGGACCGGCCCTGCCAGGTGGGGGACAAGATGTATGTCTACCTCGGGCAGAACGAGTACGGGGAGGACCAGTGGTTTACCTCGACCCATGTGCGGACCGACTGGCTCTTATTCCTGGGGCTGCTGTTTGTCGCGCTAGTCGTCGCCTTCGGCGGGGTCAAGGGGGTGCGGACGCTCCTCTCCCTCGGGCTCACTTGCCTCGCGATCTTCGCGGTGCTGATCCCGCTGATCGCCGCCGGGTACAACATCTACTGGGCGGCGGTCGGAGTCTGCCTCTTCTCGATCGTCGTCACCCTGTCGCTGGTCAGCGGCTGGCGGGTCAAAAGCCTGGCCGCCGGGATCGGCTGCGCCGGCGGTGTGCTGGTGGCGGGGCTGATCACGATCGTCAGCGAATACCGGCTGCATATGACCGGCATTGTCGACGACGACTCGATGCTTCTGATGTTCATCAACGAGGAGCATCCGATCGACCTGAAAGGCATCGTTTTCGCCGCGATCATCATCGGGGCGGTCGGCGCGACGATGGACGTCGGGATGGATATCGCGGCGTCGCTGACCGAAATTTACCATAAAAACCCGGGCATCGGGATGCGAGAGCTGGCGAAATCCGGCTTTACCATCGGGCGGGACATCATGGGGACAATGTCCAACACGCTGGTGCTGGCCTACATCGGCAGCGGGCTGCACGTCACCCTGCTGTTTATGACCTATTATGACAGCCTGGAGACGGTCTTAAACGTCGAGATGATGACAAACGAGCTTTTGCAGGCGCTGGCCGGGAGCATCGGCATCGTCTTCACCATCCCGACGACGACGCTGGCCACCGTCCTGCTCTACGCCCTGTCCAGGCGGCGGTTGGAGCGGAAAGCGGCAAAGGCGGCCGTGGGGGCCGGCATGGGCGCGGAAACGGAAGCGGCGGAGACGGCGCCCGCCCCCAGCCCGGCAGAACCGCCAAAGCGGGTCTACCACAGCCCGGACGAGGTGCCGTTTTTGCGGGAGATGGGACAGAAAGGGCAAAAAGGGGAATAATCCGGTAAGCGAAAAGGACGGCGGTATCCCCGCCGTCCTTTTATACGCTCAAACCCGCTCCAGCGCCCTTTTCAGATTCTCCGCCGACCCGTACCGCTCGCCGGCGTTGACCCGGACGCAGCGGCGGATGACCCGTCCGAGCCTTCCCCCGGCCAGCCGCTGGGAGGGGTGCTCGCCGGTCAGGAGGATGTTGAGCAGGACCCCGGCGGCGTAGATATCCGTCCGCGCATCGGTCTGGGCGACGCCGAACTGCTCGGGCGCGGCGTAAGGGGCGGTGCCGAGGCAGACGGTATCGGCGCTGCCGGGCGGCGCGGGGCGGCGGATGCGGGCGGCGGTCAGGTCGATGAGCTTGAGCGTCCCGGAGCCGGCCTGCAATATGACGTTCTCCGGCTTGATATCCCGGTGGATGATCCCGCGGCTGTGGAGGCACGCCATCCCGTCGCAGAGGGCTATGCCCAGCGCCCGCACCCGGGCGGGATCCCCTTTATACTGCGCCAGGCAGCCGGATAAAAGCGGCCCCTCGATATACTCCTCCAAGACCAGCAGTTCGCCCTCCCCGCCGGCCGCTTCATACGCCTGGGGCAGGTTTGGATGCTTTATCCCCAGCATCCGGGCGTATACCTCCGGGTCGGCGGCGCACCGCCGCAGCAGGATCCGCCGCCCCAGGCGGTTGTGCTGCCAGAGGCTCACCTCCCCCGTCTCTTTCTGGGAGAGGAGGGAGAGGAGGGTGTATTCTTCCAGCAGGCAGCCTTCGACCCAGGCGGCGTTTAAGACGGCGCTCATCGGGCGATCTCCGGGAGATGCTGCCGGGAAAGCATCTCGTTGAGTTCCGCGAGGGTGGTGTGGCGCCTGGCCGCAAAGAGGATGACCGCGTCCCGCCGGCTGCGGGGGTAGAGGGACGGGTAGCCGGTGTGCTTTAACAGGCTCATGATCTCCTGCGGCCCCAGCGACAGGGCAAAGCAGATGCGGATGACGCTGTCCCGGGAGGGGATTTTCTTGCCGGCGAATACCTCATAGATGTATACCCGGCTGAGGCCGGAGCGGACGGCGATCTCCGACCGGGTCAGCTGCTGTTCTTCCAACAGGCGGGTCAGCTCCTCGGCCAGGGAAGTTTCGACCATCTGCCCGCTGTTTTTTTCCAGATAGCGGTCCAGCCGTTCGGTCTGCATCAGCTCCCGCATCAGGTTGCTGGTGGTTTTGGGCCTGGATTGTCCGGTGCTTTTCATTCTGTTCCCTCCACAATACAGGGGAGCCCGTTTTCCCGGCAGAACTGTTCGGTCGTTTCGTTGGGCGGGGTGTAGATCGCCGGCGCTGCCTCATCCCAGGAGACGGCGGCTGAATCGATCTCCCGGATGGTGGAAGGCAGGTGGAGCTCCTCTAACGCGCGGACATTTTTAAAGGCAAACGCAGGCAGCAGCGTAACCCCTTCCGGGATGCTGACCGACCGGAGATATTCGGTCTGCATGAAGGCGTTGCTCTCGATAGCCCGGACGGGATCGGGGACGGCAAAGCTCTCCCCCTCTTTGGCCGCCGGGTACCACAGGAGGGTCTCGCCGTCTGCGGTATAGAGGACGCCGTCTGCCGACCGGTAAGCGGTATTGCCCGGGTCGACCGTGATCTCCCGCAGGGCGGTGCAGTAGCCAAACGGGCAGAAGAGGTTTTCCACCGACGAAGGGATGCTGACCCGTTCCAGGAAAGCGTTCCCCTGAAAGGCCCAGGACATGATGACCTTGACCCCTTCCGGGACGGCGTATTCCGTTCCTTCCTTCCCGGCCGGGTAATCGACGAGGGTCTCGCCGCCGTCGGTGAAAAGGATGCCGTCCGACACGGTGTAATACGGGTTGTCCGGGTCGACCGTATGGGCGGTGAGGGAGGTGCAGCGCCCGAACGCCTCCGAATCGATCCGCTCGACCGACGCCGGGATCTCGACCGTCTGGAGGGCGGTGCAGCCGCTGAAAGCCATCGCATAGATATCGGTCAGGGTATCCGGCAGGATGATTTCCGTGACCGTCTGGTTGCCGAAAAAGGCGGCCTGCCCGATGGCCGTCACCCCTTCCGGGACTTCGACCCGTTCCGTACCGCCGTTATAGCGGGTCAGCACCCCGTTTTCGACGGTAAAGGCGGGCGCGCCCTCGACCGGCTGCCCGGCGTTTTCGTCGGGGGAGAAGTAGTGCCCGCCCGTCTCGGCGGCCCGGAAGGAACCGTTGGTCAGGGGGCGCTCCGCCTGCCGTTCCGGCTGTGCGCGGGCGAATATGCGCAGCCCGCAGGCCACCGCCCCCGCCGCAAGGAGCAAAGCCGCCGCCGCAAGCGCTCCGCCCGGCAGCCGCCGCTTTTTGGCCGCTTCCGGCTGGAAGACGGTTTCCGGCTGGAGGCTCTTCATGCAGCTGGGACAGTAGTGCGACCCTTCCGGCAGTTCTTTGCCGCAATATGGACAGTTCATGTGCGCTTCCCCTTTCCCGGTACCTTTTTTTATAAAAGTATAGCAGAAGCGGCGGGAAAAATCAATTCCGGCGGGCGGGATCCTTGCGGGTGGGAAATATTTCCCCCGCATAACCGCGGGGTTTCCGGCCAGACTTTTTCCGGAAAATTTTTCTGGAAGGGGTCTTCCGTATGAAGCGCTATACCGAGCGGATCCATCGGCGGCTGGCGGCCGTCTTTTCCGCCTTCTGCCTCGCGATGGCGAGCCTGTCGGTCCGGCTCTATACCCTCGCCGCCTCCGACCGGCTGGTAGAGGCCGCCGGCAGCCAGCGGTCCTACACCCTGACCGTCTTAGACGAGCGGGGGATGATCTACGACTGCGGGCTGAACCCGCTGGTCGGGACGGGGGAGAGCTACATCTCCGCCGTCTTCCCGACGCCCGGCAACCAGCAGCCGGTCCTGGACGCCGTCCCCGCCTCCCGGCGGGAAGCGGTAGCCGAAATGCTGGAGGCGGGCAAGCCCTTCACCCTCCGCACCGACGCCCCAATCGAAGCGGAATGGGTCTACTGCTTCCAGTCGTCCGGCCGGTATGCCGAAGACCAGACCGCCGCCCACCTGATCGGCTATCTGGATTATGAGGGGGCGGGGCTCACCGGTATCGAAGCGGCATACGACAGCTTCCTCTCCGCCCACGGGCGGAAGGTGGAGGTATCCGCCACCCTAAACGCCCTCCAGCAGGCGATCCCGGGGACCCGGCCGGAGCTGCGGGTCAGTGCGGATGCCGGGGCGGGGGTCGTGCTGACCATCGACCGGGGGATCCAGGCGGCGGCGGAAAAGGTGGGCGGGGAAATGCTGGAAAAGGGGGCGATCGTCGTCTTAAACCCCTATTCCGGGCAGATCAAGGCGATGGCCAGCTTTCCCGCCTATTCCCCCCTCCACCTGGAGGAAGCGGTGCTGGATGAGGAAAACGCGCCGATGCTCAACCGCGCGCTGCTTTCCTACAGCGTCGGGTCGACCTTCAAGGTGGTGACGGCGGCGGCGGCGCTGGAAACGCTGGGGGCGGAGTACTGCCTTGACCGGGAATATACCTGCGAAGGGTACCTGGACGTCTACGGGCAGCGGTTCCGCTGCCACGACCGGGCGGGGCACGGGGAACTCGACCTGTTCGGCGCGGTCCAGAACTCCTGCAACCCGTGGTTCATCAGCCTGGGGCTGGAGGTTGGCGGGGAAACGCTGCTGCAAAAAGCCCGCGCCTTCGGGTTTGGGGAGGCGTTCCGGCTGGCGGAGGGGATCTCCGTTTCAGCCGGCAGCCTGCCGGACGCGGCAGAGATGGTAAACCCCGCCGCCGTCGCAAACCTCAGCTTCGGGCAGGGGGCCCTTTCCGCCTCGCCGGTGCAGGTCGCCCGGATGCTGGCGGCGGTGGTCAACGGCGGGACGCTGGTCACGCCGTACATCGCCCTCGGGACGACGCTGGACGGGCAGACGGTCGACCCCTTCCCCGCACCGGTCGGGGAAAAGGTGCTAAGCGAAGGGACGGCGCGGCAGCTCCAGCTCATCCTCTCCTACGCGGTGATGGCGGACGGGAGTTCCGGCGCGCTGCCGGAAAATATCTCGGCCGGCGGCAAGACGGCGACCGCCCAGACCGGGCGGTATGACGAAGAGGGGGACGAGCTGGAGGAAGGGTGGTTCGCCGGCTTTTTCCCGGCGGAGGACCCCCAATATGTCGCCGTCGTGCTGGCGGAGGGGGAAGGGTTTGGCAATTCGACCGCCGCCCCGGTCTTCGCGGCGCTGGCGGACGCGGTCGCGGCGGAAAAGGGGCTGTAAGCGCCGAAATAAGGCAAAACCCCGCCGGCTCCGTTTATCCGGGCCGGCGGGGTTTGGGCGTTTCATAAAACGACCCGGCAGGAAAGGACAATCTCCAAAGGCCCTTTCGGAGAGGGGACCTTTGGGGTGCGTGCTTACCCGTTAAGCTGCTAAAAAGGACATCAATAGCTCTTTCTCTTCATCGGGTCGGTATGGGCGGGCTGCTGCAGGCGGATGCGGTCGGCGATCATCGCGATAAACTCGCTGTTGGTCGGCTTGCCGCGGTTGTTCTGGATGGTGTAGCCGAAGTAGGAGTTTAACACCTCGACGTCCCCTCTGTCCCAGGCGACCTCGATCGCGTGGCGGATCGCCCGTTCGACCCGGGAAGGGGTCGTCTCAAAATCGGCGGCGACCGCCGGATAGAGCTGTTTGGTGACCGAGTTGATGATCTTCATGTCCTCCAGCGTCAGAAGGATCGCCCGGCGCAGGTAATGGTAGCCCTTGATATGGGCCGGGACGCCGATCTGGTGCAGGATGTCGGTGACGATAATTTCGAGCTGCTGCTGTTTTAAAAGGCGCTGTTCCGGATCCCCATCCCGCAGGACCGCTTCCGCCCGGTCGGCGAGGACCCGGGCGTCGACCGGACGCAGCAGGCAGACGCACCCGGGGGTTTCAGAAATCGTCTTTTCAGTAAACGCATTGGAGAAGGACGAGGTGATGATGTACCGGATGGGGCGGGGAGACGAACGCAGGGCGCTTAATATGCCGATCGCGTCGATGTTCCGCATCTGGGCGTCCATGACCACCAGGTCGGGCAGCTCGTTTTGGACCGCAGAGAGGACTTCAAATCCGTCCCGCTGGCGCAGGATAACGTCAAAGCCGCGCTTTTTCAGTTCTTCCTGACAAGCGGCACGGAATTCAGGTGAGTCTTCGCTTAGCAGGATCTTCTTTCGATTTCCCATGATAAGTTCCTCCAATAGATTATTTAAATTTGGGCCGTATGCCTATATCGTAGCAAATCGGCGCTAAATTTATGGGCGCTTCCTGTCGACGGGGAAGAATCTTTTGGAATTTGGTCAACCCGCCATCTCATGAACAGACCGCACTTGTATTTTAGCAGGTTTTGCCTGAACCGTCGGTCGAACTTTGTCGAATTTCTCTGATATTTTTTTAAAATACGTTTTTCCCGGGGAAATTGTCCCGAAAAAGGGGAAAGATGGGAGAAACCGGCGCTTTTGCGTTCCCGGGATGTATCCTGAAAATTGCCGGATCATCCGCTTTCGTGGAATCAGACTGGATCCGGGCGTTTTCGGATACGCCCTAAATCGGCAGCCAGTTTAAAAGCGCGCCGCCCAGTATCCAGCTGAAAAGGTTGGAGACGACCGCGCACCGTCCCGCCCGGGCCTCGCCGTGTTCGGGCAGGTACTGCCGGTAACAGGACCTTTCCGCCGCCAGCACCAGCAGTTCCATCGGGACATAGACCGCCGCGACCGTCAGCCAGGTAAAATACCCAAGCGGCGACAGCGGGAAAAACCCGAGGATACAGGCGTTGACAAACGCCTGCGTCGCGCAGTTGACGGCGAAAAACACCTTCCAGCTCTGCTTCTTCCGGTAGCCGAAGCAGAAAAAGACGAGCCCTTCCAAAAGGACGGTCAGCCCAAACCGCAGCCCGACCAGCAGCGGCTGCCGCCACCAGGGCTGCCCGGCGGACAGCGTACGGTCAGAGAGGTCTAAGGTGAAAAGGGCGTTATATCCGGACAAATCTTCTGATGAAAGCGGGATGGTAAAGCGTTCCCCGCCCGTCTCCACCAGCAGGCTGGCCTGCGCCCCTTCTTCCCAGTCCCCGGCCCAGAAGCGGTAATACCCTTCCCAGGCCAGCCGGTGGGGAAACAGCTCGTCGATTATATCCCCCTCTTCCGTCCCGGAGACCAGCACCGTCAGCGCAAGATCGTCCGGCGGGTTTTCCACCAGGACCGTAAAGGTGGGCGACTCGGCCGAATTGGCGGAAGCCGGCAGCGGGAACCGGAAAAGGAACAGTAAAAACAGCAGCAGCGGGAGAAAAACTTTCTGCTTCATCAGGCACCTCCTGCCGGTTTCGACAGGTTACACGGGACATACCGGCTACAATAGAACCAGACGATACAAAAGCGAAAGGGGAAGGTATATGAATACGGATGTTTTCGGTTCGATGTCCGCCGGATGCTGCCGGTGTACGATCGACAGCCGCGGGGAGCTGTTAAGCGTGCGGCTGTCGGGCGAGATCGACCAGGCGGGCGCCGCCCCGCTGCGGGAGCGGATCGACCAGGCGGCCGAGAGCTGCCTGCCGCAGACCTTGATGCTGGATTTTTCCGGCGTCACCTTTATGGACTCCAGCGGCATCGGCCTGATCATGGGCCGCTACCGGCTGATGCAGACGATGGGCGGGGAGCTGCTGGTGACCGGCGCGTCCCCGCGGATCAGGCGGCTGATGCAGATGGGCGGGCTGGACAAGCTCCCGATCTTCGGCGGCGGGGAGAAGCCCCGGCAGTAAATGGGAAAGGAAAGGGAACCGACATGAAAGCGATCAACACCATGAGCCTGACGTTTGACAGCCTGGAGGTAAACGAATCTTTCGCCCGCAGCGCCGCCGCCGGCTTTTTCACCCAGCTCGACCCGACGGTCGAAGAACTCTGCGACATCCGCACGGCGGTGAGCGAGGCGGTCACCAACGCCATCGTCCACGGCTACCGCAGAGGGGCCGGGAAGGTGCGGCTGACCGCCCGGATCTACCCCGGGCGGAAGATCACGGTGGCGGTGCGGGACAGCGGCTGCGGCATCGCCGACATTGAAAAGGCGATGGAACCGCTTTATACGACCGACCCGGAAGGGGAGCGCTCCGGCCTCGGGTTTTCGGTCATGCAGTCGTTTATGGACGCGGTCCGGGTGTCCTCCGCCCCCGGCAAGGGGACGACGGTCACGATGCAGCGCACCCTCTCCCCGCTGCCGGAGCGGGGGGAAGCGGAATGAGGGAGGCCCCGGGCGGGCGGCCGGAGGAGAAGGCGGAGCGGGAGCGGTTTATCCTCTCCAATATGGGGCTGGTCCATGCGCTGGCCCACCGGCTTAAGGGCAGGGGGATCGAATACGAGGAGCTGGTCAGCGCCGGGTGCGTCGGCCTTTTAAAGGCGGCCGACGGGTTTGAGCCGGAGCGGGGGCTGAAGTTCTCGACCTACGCCGTCCCGGTCATTCTGGGGGAGATGAAGCGGCTCTTCCGGGACAGCGGCAGCGTCAAGGTCAGCCGGTCGCTCAAAGAGCTGTCCCTGAAGGCGCTCCGGGAAAAGGAGCGCTTAAGCGTCGCCCTCGGGCGGGAGCCGCGGGTGGAAGAACTGGCCGGGAAGCTGGGGATCAGCCCCGCCCTCTGCGGCGAAGCGCTATCGGTCAGCCTTCCGGCCCTCTCGCTCACCGGAAGCGGGGAAGAAGACGACGGAGGACAGCTGGACCTGCCGGTCGATTCGCCGGAGGAGATGCTGACCGACCGGCTGACCCTGCGGCAGCTGCTGGCCGAGCTGGAGCCGAAAGACCGGGAGCTGCTGATCCTGCGCTATTTCCGGGAAAAGACCCAGGTCGAAACGGCGGCGATCCTCGGGATGACGCAGGTGCAGGTCTCGCGGCGGGAGAAAAAGCTGTTGGGGCAGATGCGGGAGAAAATGATCTGAAGGAAAAACCGGGATACCGGGCCGCGATTTACGGTCTGCCGGCGCATCATGCGGCCTGTTATCCGAATTATAGCATACCCTAGCCGGAAAGACAATTCCACAGTCAGAATTTCCACATTTTATCCATATTTCAATACCTGAATATAGGAGTTTTGCCTTATATGCTTTGTTAAAAATATATTTTTACAATGATTTTATACAGAAGATTGGCTGTCTGCCGGGCTTACCCCCAGCGGACAGCCGGTTTTTCTGTTCCTCTGCGTTTTCTCCCGCGAAAAAAGATTTTAGAATTTTTCTAAAATCGCTTGACAAACCGCTCCCGATGGTCTATAATAGAGCCATACCGGACAGCGAGTCCGGGCGATCCGAACAACCGTCTATCCGTCCTCCCAAAAGAGGCAGTTGATCAAAAAGAAAGGATGTATCCCCCATGAAAAAGTTCGTTTGCAGCGTCTGCGGTTACGTCTACGAGGGCGAGACCCCGCCCGAAAAATGTCCCCAGTGCGGCGCCCCCGCTTCCAAGTTTGTTGAGCAGGCCGGCAGCATGACCTGGGCCTCCGAGCACGTCGTCGGTGTCGCCCAGGGCGTCCCCCAGGATATCATCGACGACCTCCGCGCCAACTTCAACGGCGAGTGCAGCGAAGTCGGCATGTACCTGGCGATGGCCCGTGTCGCCCACCGCGAGGGCTACCCCGAGATCGGCCTCTACTGGGAAAAGGCCGCTTACGAAGAGGCGGAGCACGCCGCGAAGTTTGCGGAACTGCTGGGCGAAGTCGTGACCGACTCCACCAAGAAGAACCTCGAGATGCGGGTCGAGGCCGAGAACGGCGCGACCGCCGGCAAGACCGACCTCGCCAAACGGGCGAAGGCGCTCAACCTCGACGCGATCCACGACACCGTCCATGAGATGGCCCGCGATGAGGCCAGACACGGCCGCGCGTTTGCGGGTCTGCTGGAAAGATACTTCGGCAACAAATAATTCCCGTACAACCGGAAGAATGGATCCCCCCGGGCAGGCTGCGGCCTGCCCGGGGGGTTTTTATGCCGCCATGCGGCGGGCGCCCGGCCCCAGAAACGCTCCCCCCAAAAATCAATTCCCGTGTAAAAATACCGCCCCCATTGCACCCCTTTTCCAACGGTGCTATAATAAAATCAGGTTAAAACCGAATCTGGATATCGAGAAAGAAGATGGAAATGTGTCAAAACCAGAAAAAGCGGCGAAAAACGCCGCCCTTTCCCGGGAAAACGAGCTGGCCACCGCCCCGATCGGGCGGCTGATGGCCAAAATGGCGATCCCCTGCATCACCGCCCAGATCATCAACGCCCTTTACAACATTGTCGACCGGATCTACGTCGGCCGGATGGAGGGGGTCGGCAAGACGGCGCTGGCGGGGCTGGGGGTCGCCTTCCCGCTGATCATGGTCATCTCGGCCTTCGCCTACCTGATCGGGCAGGGCGGCGCGCCGCTGGCGTCGATCAAGATGGGGGCCGGGAAAAAGCAGGAGGCGGAAAAGATCCTCTCCCAGTGCTTCGGGCTGATGGTCGGGGTATCGGTCGTCCTGATGGCGGTCATATACCTCGTCAAGACCCCGCTGCTGATCGCCTTCGGCGCGTCGGACGCGACGCTTCCCTACGCCGAGGAATACCTGTCGATCTATCTCATCGGGACGGTCTTTGTCCAGATCTCGCTTGGGATGAACTTTTTCGTCACCGCCCAGGGGTTTACCTCCGTCTCGATGAAGACGACGGTCATCGGAGCGGTCATCAACATCATCTTAGACCCCGTCTTTATCTTTGTGCTGGACATGGGGGTCGCCGGGGCGGCGGTCGCGACGGTCATCGCCCAGGCGGCGTCGGCGGTCTGGGTGCTCTTTTTCCTCTTCGGCAAAAAGACGGCGCTGCGGATCAGCCTCCCGGCGATGCGGCCGCAGTGGCGGGTCCTGGGGCCGGTCCTGGGGCTTGGCCTTTCGCCCTTTATCATGAACGTCACCGAAAGCGCGATCCAGGTTGTCTTCACCGCCGGGATGCAGCGGTACGGCGGGGACGACTATGTCTCGGTCGTTTCGGTGCTGGTCACCTGCATCACTGTCATTCTGATGCCGATGACCGGCATGTGCCAGGGCGCCCAGCCGATCACCAGCTACAACTACGGCGCGGGGAATACTTCCCGGGTGCGGGGGACGTTTAAGCGGCTGATCACCGTCAAC
>CALXKG010000232.1 GCA_944388825.1 uncultured Clostridia bacterium
AACTTCGGAAGTACGAAAACGGAGCGCCTGGGAAAGGGCTCTGCCCTCTCCACTCCTGCCAGCCCTTTAAAAAGGGCTGGACCCTAAACTTCTGATCGCCGCCCGTTTCTTCGTGATTTCCACGCCAGCGCCAATTTTGCGCTCTATCCATTGGTTTTACGACAGCCTGAGGCGTCCTTCCGGGGGCGCCTTTTTTGCGTGACGATGCCGTCCCGGCGGGGGATGGCTCAGAAGAACTTCATCAGCACTTCCGCCATCACCTGGTGCCCGGCGGGGGTCGGGTGGTTGACGCCGTTTGCCAGCAGCGCCGCGGCCGGGTGGCCGGCCGAAACAAACCCCTCCCAGACCTTATAGACGTCGGCCAGGCAGGCGTCCTCCTCGGCGGCGGCCTGCCGGATCATCCGCACCCGCTCTTCCAGCGAGTCGCCGGGCGGAAAGGGGGCGTTGTCCAGGCACTGCATATTCGGGGTCATCAGCACGATGTCCGAGCCGGTCTCCCGCTTGACCCGCCGGACGATCCGCCGGAGGGATTCGTAAAAGAGCCTGTTTTCCCCCAGCTCCGGCCCCCAGTTGAGGGAACCGTTGATGATCGTCAGGTCGGGGTCGTGGGAAATGACGTCCCGGGTCAGCCGGGCCTCCATCCCGAGGATGTTGTCCCCGGCGATGCCGGCGTTTATCGCGCTGACCGAAGTCGCCTCGTACCGGTCGGAGAGGCGGTCTTTAAACTTTTCGAGGTAGCTCTGCCGCTCGTCCACCGCCTCGACCGGCTTGCCGGCCTTGATGAAGGCGGGGAAGGCGGAATAGTCCCGCACCAGCATTTCAAAATGCCCGGCGGTGACCGAGTCGCCCAGCGCGACGACCAGCGGGTTGCGGCGCTGGAGGCCCTTTTTGTCCAGCCCGTATTTGGTCAGCCCGCCGCAGAAGCCGGTGTTGTGCTTCATGACCTTGAGGAAGTGCTCCGGCGAGCCGGAGACACAGCCCTCAAATTCCAGGGCGTAGGCGATGAATTCCTTGGCGTATGGGGTTTCGACACGGGTCTTCATAAGGATCCCTCCTGATCATTCTGTTTTCCGGCCGATGTACATCAGGTGCTCCGAAAGGGCGAACAGCTCCGGCACCTCCAGCAGCTCTTTGGACGCCTCGACCCAGGCGTCCACCTCCGCCTGCTCCCGTTCCAGCAGCCACGGCTCGTTGGCGGCGAGGATGCCCTCCTGCCCGAACAGGTGGAGCGGCTGCAAGGCAAACTGCGCCATAAAGGGGAGGATGCCGCGGGGATGGGAAAAGCGGGCGGCGGTAAAGGCGGGGCCTGCGTAGTCCTTCCCCTCCTTCAGCGCCGCGATGACCGCCCGGACCGCGGGGTTTGCCAGGTCGCGGGCGATCCACCCCGGGTTTTTCAGGTCGTAGAGCAGGCCGGAGCTGTTCTGGATAAACGAGACGGCGAGCGTCCCGCCGGGCTTTAGCCGCTTCAGCGCCAGCTCCACCGCTTTCACCCGTTCGGCGTCCTCCTTGAGGTGGTAGAGCGGCCCCATCAGCAGGACGTGGTCGAAACTGCCGGGCGGGAGGGCGTCCAGGTCGAGGCAGTTGACGGCGTAGGCGCCGATGGATACGCCCGCCTCCGCCGCCTTTTCCTTCGCGAGGGCGATGTTGCCTTCCGACAGGTCTGCGAGGGTGACGGCGCAGCCTCGCCCGGCAAAGTGGATGGAATACCGCCCCGGGCCGCCGCCGATGTCCAGCACCCGGTCGCCGAGCTTGATGTACTTTTCCAGCATATAGGTGGTGAAGATGAACTCAAAGGGGTGCTGTTCCAGCCGCTACCATTCCATCTGTGCGTTCTGGTCGTAGTATTCTTTGACCGTTTGGATATCCTGATCCATGGGTGTCACTTCCTTTTTGGCAGATTGATTGTTTTTCCAGCTCCATTATACCTTTTTTCAGGCGTTTCGTCAATCGGGAGTTTCGGCAGGGGAAAAAGGACCGTTTCCCGCCATCCCGCCGGGCGGCGGGGCGGGGAAGACGGACGCGGCAGATAGGGGATCCTTCGCCATAAAGCCGCTTGCCCTGCGCCCGCCGACGTGGTATAATGGGAAAAAAGGAGGATGATTTTCATGCGCAAAGTGATTATTTTTATCGCCCCGGGGCTGGAAGAGTGCGAGGCGCTGGTGCCGGCCGACCTGCTGCGGCGGGCGGGGGCCGAGGTGACGCTGGCGGCGGTCGGCGGGGACAAGACGGTCGCCGGCTCCCACCAGATCGCGATCGAGACGGATATGCCGGCGGAAGAGGCGGACCTTGCGGGGTACGACGCGCTGTTTCTGCCGGGCGGTCTGCCGGGGACCTACAACCTCCGGGACAGCAAGCTGGTGGAGGACGCCGTCCTCTCGTTTAACCGGGAGGGAAAGATCATCTCGGCCATCTGCGCCGCGCCCAGCATCTTCGGCGGGCTGGGGCTGCTGGAGGGGAAAAACGCCACCTCCCACCCCGGGTTTGAGGACAAACTGGCCGGGGCCAACGTCACCGGGCATCTGGTGGACGTGGACGGGAACATCGTCACCGGGAGGGGCCTCGGGGCCGCGATCCCGTTCGGGCTGAAGCTCTGCGAGCTGCTGGTCAGCCGGGAAAAGGCGGAGGAGATCGCGGAGGCGATCGCCTACCCCTACGCGTTTTAAACCGGATAAGGAAAAACGGGGCTTCCCATCAGGAGGCCCCGTTTTTACGTTTTGAAAAGGATTTTCAGATAGTCCCGCCGGCCGTAGAGGATACGCATGATCTGGACGGTCTGCCCTTCCAATCGGTAGAAGACCATATAATTCCCACTGACAATATAGCGGTAGTCGGTCAGAGAAAGCGCGATGGAAGAAAGGGAAGCGCCCATTTCAGGGAAAATTTCCAACGGCTGGATGCTTTTGGCAATTTTCGCTACTGTTTTGCGGGCGGCAGATTCGTTTCCCAATTCCCGGGAAATGTAAGTCTGCACTTCATCTAAATCTGCAATAGCAGCGGGCATGAACAGGATTTCAGTCATACTGGATACCAAACATTTCTTCCACTTCTTTAAGGGTTTTTGTACCGCCTTCTTTGGCAGACTGCTCCCCCTTCGCCAGCTCCGCCATCAGCTTCAGGATGGCCCAGTTCCTTTCGTACTCTTCGATATCGACGACCGCGTATTTTCCGCGGCCGTTCTTGGTGAGGAAGACCGGCTGTCCGACGGCGACGTCCTTGAGGACTTCGTTGTAGTTGCGCAGGTCGGATACGGGTTTGATGTTGGGCATACGATCAGCTCCTTTCGCTGTAATTATTGTAGCAGAATTTTA
>CALXKG010000233.1 GCA_944388825.1 uncultured Clostridia bacterium
CGGTCGACACTTGTCCCGATCAAGGTATTTTTTCCGCCGTACATGCCGCCGGAAAAAATGTGATTTAATTTTTGTGCGTATCGAAAAGTCGATTTTCTATTTCTACAGGACTTTATCGACAAGCTGAAATCCCCTGTCCGGATGGGCAGGGGATTTTTGACGGTCGAAAAACAATTTTACCGAAAAGAGGGAGCTTTTTCCTAAAGCCGCCTTACACCTCGACGATGACTTCCGTCTCCTCCGGGCGAGGGAAGCGCTCCAAAATCTCCGGGCAGAGGGCGACCGTGAGGGTCCTGCTCTCGCCGGGGTTTAAATAGGTCTTGGTGAAGCCGGCCAGCTGTTTGTTGAGGCCGTCCCGCCCGCCGCCGGTCAGGTAGCAGAGGGGGGTGCAGATGCCGGGGCGGGAGCCGGTGTTGGTGACGGTGAAGACCAGCTCCTGCTCGTAGTCCTTGCGGGCGACCGGGCCGGCCGCGAAGGTCGTATAGGAGAGGCCGTAACCGAACGGGTAGAGGGGTTCGCCCTTGAAGAAGCGGTAGGTACGGTTGTCCATCCGGTAGTCGTCAAAGGGCGGGAGGTCGGCTTCGCTCCGGTAGAAGGTGACGGGGAGCTTGCCGGAGGGGTTGACCTTGCCCAGCAGGATATCCGCGACCGCCTGTCCGCCCTCGGCGCCGGGGTAGAAGACCTGCAGCAGGGCCGCGGCCTTTTCCTTCTGCTCCCGCAGGTCGACCGCGGAACCGGAGACGTTGACGACGATCACCGGCTTGCCGGTGGCGAGCACCGCCTTCCACAGCCGCTTCTGGCTGTCGGGGAGCTGGAGGTCGGCTTTGTCGCCGGCGTTTGCACCGTTGAAGGCGTCCCCCTCCTCCCCTTCCATCGACGGGTCGAGGCCGATGAACAGGACCGCCGCGTCAGCCCATTTGGCCGCCAGCACCGCTTCCCGGGTCAAGTCCTCCATCCAGGGGTTCTTGCGGGCGTCGATGTAGAGATGGCTGCCTTTGGCATAGCGGATCTCGCCGTCAAAGTTCTCCTGCAGCCCCCGCAGGAAGGTGGCATAACGGGAGGGGTAGCCGTTGTAGTTGCCGAGCAGGACCGAGTAGGAGTCGGCGTTCGGGCCGATGACCGCGAGCTTCTTGACGCCCCGCAGCGGCAGGACGCCGCTGTTTTTCAGGAGCACCACCGATTCCTCCGCCATCCGGCGGTTGAGGGCGCGGTGCTCGTCGCACTCGATGACTTCCGGGCCGATCGCGTCGTAGGGGCAGTTTTCCGCAAACATTCCCAGCCGGAAGCGGGCTTCAAACAGCTTGACGACCGCCGCGTCGATCGTCTCGTCCGAAACAAGGCCCTGGTCATAGGCTTCTTTCAGCGACCGGAAGGCAAAGCCGCAGTTTAGGATGCAGCCGGCGTTTAACGCCATCGCGGCGCTCTCGGCGTCGGTGAAGGTGACGTGGTGGTGGGCGTTGATGTCGTGGATCGCGCCGCAGTCGGAGACGACGTAGCCGCGGTAGTCCCACTCTTTGCGGAGGATCTCCTGCAAAAGCGTCCCGGAGGCGCAGCAGGGCTCGCCGTTGACCCGGTTGTAGGCGCCCATGACGGCGGAGGGGTCGGCGTGCTCGATGCAGTAGCGGAAGGCCCAGAGATAGGTGTCGTCCATCGTCTCCCGGTCAATTTCGACGTCCGCCTCGTGGCGGGTGGACTCGGGGCCGGAGTGGACGGCAAAATGCTTGATGGTCGCGTCCAGCTTGCGCCAGGTGGGGTCGTCCCCTTGCAGGCCCTCGATGAAGGCGCAGCCCATCTTGCCGGTCAGGTAGGGGTCTTCGCCGTAGGTCTCGTGCCCCCGGCCCCAGCGGGGATCGCGGAAGATGTTGATGTTCGGGCTCCAGTAGGTCAGGCCCTGATAAATGCCGGTCGAACCGAACTGTTTATAGCCGTTGTACTTGGCCCGCGCCTCATCCGAAATGGCGGTCGCGACCAGCGTCAGCAGCTCCGGGTCAAAAGAAGCCGCCATCCCGACCGGCTGTGGGAAGACGGTGGCAGGCCCGGAACGGGCGACCCCGTGCAGGCATTCGTTCCACCAGTTGTAGGCGGGGATCTTCAGCCGCTCAATCGCCGGGGCGTCGTAGCGGAGCTGGGAAAGTTTTTCTTCGAGGGTCATCTTTTTGACCAGCTCGACCGCGTCGGTATGGAAAGACATGGCAGCCTCCTTTTGGACTTTGATATGGGGAATATCGTTGATTCCATCATAAGCGATTGGAAAGGATTTGTCAAGAAGTACCATTTTATGCGGAAGAAAGTCTTTTCCCCCTTTGCGGCGTCCGCAGCCCACAGCAAAACCGGATTTCCGCCCCAACCCCGGTTTTCCCTTGCCATTTGCCGGAAAAAATGGTATAGTAAAGATATATGCCCACCGACTACCGCAAAAAGGATGATGATATGAAACTGAAACAACTGGCTGCCGCCCTGCTGTCCGCGGGAATTGCGGCAATGAGCCTTACCGGCTGCTTCGGCGTCGAGCTGGGGGACGGCCGGGCCGAAACGCCGGAGGCCGCCGACCCCTGCCGGGTCGGGGTCTATTCGCCGGTTACGGGGGACTACCTCTTCACCGGCGCATGGGGGGATTCGGGCGGCGACCGGGATATCCGCAGCCTGATCTACGGCGGTGAAACGGTCTCGGTGATGGCCGAGGATACCTTCATACAGAACGCTTCGGTCATTTCGTCGATGGAAATTTCCGACGGGCCGGACGGTTCCCGCACCTATACCTTCACGCTGGTGGGCGGGCTCTGCTACTCGGACGGCAGCCCGCTGACCGCCGGGGACTATGTCTTCTCGGTGCTGCTGCAGGCGTCGCCGGAATTCGGCGAGCTGGCCGGAGACCATTCCGCCTACCAGGCGCTCGAAGGGTATGACGCCTATGCTTCCGGCGAGACGGATGTCTTCTCCGGCGTGCGGTGGCTGTCCGACCGGGTCTTCTCGCTGACGATCGACGCGGACTGGCTGCCCTACCACCAGGAGATGCTGCTGGCGCAGGTCATCCCCTACCCGATGGAGGAGATCGCGCCGGACGCGGTGCTGGGGGACGACGGGGACGGGGCGTTCCTCACCGGACTGGATGCCGCCGGGCTGGAAGAAACCCTGTACGGGGAAAACCGGGACGGGTACCGCTA
>CALXKG010000234.1 GCA_944388825.1 uncultured Clostridia bacterium
GGACGGCTACGCGGGCTACGACTATTTTGGCGGGGCGGCGGCGTTTGACCGGGCGCTGGACGAGACGCTGTCGCTGCTGCCGGAAACGGGGGAGGTGACGGTGGAAACGCTGCGGGACGCGATTTTAGAGCCGCTGCGGGACACCGTCACCGACAACATCCTGACGGTCGGGTACCTGCCGGCGGTCAAAGCGCAGCGCCGGGGATATTATGTCCCGGGCCTGTACTTTTCCCGGCCGGAAGACGCACAGGCGGACGCCCCGGCGGAAGCCGTCCCCACCCTGACGCCGGAAGGCGGGATCGCTTACACCCTCTGCGCCCAGCTGCCGGAAAGCGAAGCGGGATCCCTGCCGGGGACCGCCGTCGTCGAGGGGAAGGAAATTTCCCTTTCGTGGGAAGAGATGGACACCGAAGCGGTAACCGGCAACCCGCTCAGTGAAACGGCGCTGGCGGACGGGAGCGTCCTCCTCAGCTCGACCGGCTTCATGGCGGCGGACGAGACGGACGCCGTGCGGCTGGACGCCCTTTCCCGGGCCGGGGCCAGTTTTTCGCGGGAACCGGTGCTCATCTGGAATATCCGCTCCAACCGCGGCGGCAGCGACGCCTATATCTCCGACTGGTTCGGCGGCTTCACCGGCCGGTCGCCGCTTGTCCGGATGAGCTACGCCGCCCGGGTCACGCCGCTCAACCGCTATCTGTTAAACTTCGTGCTCGCCCCCTGGTGGTATGTCGACGGGCGGCAGGGACAGCTGACGCCGCGGGACGGGTTTACCTTCGCGGTGCAGGACCTGTATACGCTGGGGACCGGGGAGAGCGTCCTCTGCCAGCTGCGGAGCATCGAAAACCTGCTGACCGTCGGGTCGCCGACGGCGGGGGGCGTCAGCACCGGCAACCCGGTCGCCGCCTACCTGCCCCACTCGGGGTTAAGGATAAGCTGGGGGACCAAGATCCAGCGGCTGGAAACGGACGAGCCGGTGGACGGGATCGGGTTCCGGCCCGACCTCTGGGTCCCGCCGGGCGAGGCCCTTTCCCGGGTCGAGGCGATGATCGGATACTATGGGCTGCGGGAGTGGGGAAATGCCCTGCAAGAGCAAGCTGAAAATTGACACGTATTTAAATACGTGCTATAATCAAAATGTGAGGAGGGCTCCCTCTGAAAAGCTATTCATCCCGAGAGGTTATGAAAATGTTAAAATCAGACGGCTGGTATGAGGTCAACTGCGTTGGTGACCACCACCAGTTCAAACACCCGACAAAGCCAGGACGCGTTACGCTTCCACACCCCCGCAAAGACATTCCGCCCAAAACCCTGAAAAGCATCGCCATGCAATCCGGCCTGAATTTTGAATAAGCGCCCGGATACTGTGAAAGGAGGAGCCATGTACCCTGATCTCTATGCTTTTATCGGCATACTGGAATACGACAAGTCCGGAAGCGTCGGCGTCCGGTTCCCCGATCTGCCCGGCTGTATTGCCGTCGGAGAATCGACCGAAGAGGCGCTGGAAGATGCAAAAGCCGCGCTTGCCCTCCATCTCTATGGAATGGAACAAGACGGTGAGGCGATCCCTTCCCCGTCCGATATCCGGCAGCTAAAACTGGAAAAAAGCGATGTCCCGGCAATGATCGAAGTCAACATGAAAATCTACCGGGAACGGCAGCGTACCCGATCGGTCAAAAAGACGCTGACCATTCCCTACTGGCTCGACCTGATGGCCGAAAATGCCGGACTGAATTTTTCCCAGGAATTACAAAACGCCTTGAAGGCAAAACTGCACATCTCGGAGTAAGGAAAAACACCTATGCAAAAAATCCTGCTGGATACCGACATCGGCGGGGACATCGACGACGCGATCTGCCTCGCCTACCTGTTATGCGAACCGGAATGTGACCTCATCGGCATCACGACCGTCTGCGGCGAACCGGAAAAGCGGGCGGCGGTGGCGGACGCGGTCTGCTGTGCGGCGGGGCGGGAGATCCCCATTGCCGCCGGGATGGACGAAACGCTCCAGCCCCGGCCGGTCTACCCGACCCCCGAAGGGGCGGGGGCGCTTGCCCGCTGGCCCCACCGGAATTTCCGGAAAGGGGATGCGCCGGAATTCCTATACCGGAAAATCACCGAAAACCCGGGCGAAGCCATCCTGGTCGCGATCGGGAATATGACCAACGTCGCGTCGCTTTTGCTGCGGCACCCGGACGCGGCGGGGATGCTCCGGGGGATATACCAGATGAACGGGTATTTCGGGGAAAAACCGCTCCCCGACCCCAGCTGGAACTGGAACTGCTGGGCCGACCCGAAGGCGTCGGAAACTGTCTTCCGGCAGGGCGGCTTCCAGCGGGTCCTGCCGCTGGAAGTGACCGAAACGCTGACCCTCCCGGCCATAGAGGCGGACAAGCTGCTGGACGGGCGCGTCCCGCTGCTGCGGGCGGTACGGGACTTCGGCGGGGCATGGCTCGCTTCTTCCGGCAAGCTCACCTTCCACGACCCGCTGGCGGCAGTCGCCGTCTTCCACCCGGAGATCTGCCGCTTCCGGCGCGGGTTTGTCTCGGTCGAGACGGAAGACGAAGGGCGGATGGCCGAGACGCGGTTTTCCCCATCGGAAAAGGGAAATGTGGAAATCGCGCGGGAGGCCGACCGGGCGGCATTTTTCCGGATTTTGACGGAGACACTGCGGGGCGCAAACTGACAAAAAGGGACCTGTCCGACTTTGAACAGGTCCCTTTTTTTACAGGAATTCTACAAATTTACAGCTCTCCCCGCAGCAGCCGCTTCTTCGTCCCCTCGGCGTCGGCGATATAGAGCCGGTGCCAGGTGATGAAGACGAGGATCGACCAGAGCTTGCGGTAGTTGTCCGCTTTGCCGGCGCGGTGGTCTTCCAGCATCTTCAAAGCGGCCTTTTTGTCGATATATTCGTCCGCCTGGGAGTTTTGGATGATATCCCGCGCCCATTCGTAAAGCTCGCCCCTAAGCCAGACCCGCACCGGCACCGGATACCCCAGCTTGGGCCGCATGAAGGTCTCGGGATTGACGTAGTCCTTAAAGGCGTAGCGGAGGATATATTTGGTCGTCCCCTCCCGCAGCTTTTCGTCGACCGACAGGGTGGAAGCGAACTTCCAGACCTCCCGGTCGAGGAAGGGCACCCGCACCTCCAGCGAATGGGCCATCGACAGCCGGTCGCCTTTGACGAGGATATCCCCTCTGAGCCAGGTGTGGAGGTCGCAGTCCTGCATCCGCACCATCGGGTGCTGGCCGCGGGTCTTTTCAAAGATACCGCGGGTCACATCGGTATAGCTCTGATGGGGGTCGAAGGTCTTGAGGAAGGGCTTTTTCTCCTTCTCTTCAAACAGGAAGGCGTTGCCGACGTACCGGTCTTCCAGGCGAGTGCCCGCCCGGTGGAAGAAGGCCTTGCCCTTGACCCCCTTCGGCCAGACGGCCGAAATGCCCCGGCAGGCGGCCTTGAAGAGGGCGGGGGCGTTCTCAAACCGGCCGGACAGCTTGGAGTCGAGGTAGAACTTGTACCCGCCGAACAGCTCGTCCGCCCCCTCGCCCGAGAGGATCGTCTTGACATAGCGGGAAGCCTCCCCGGCAATCATGTAGATCGCGACGGTGGAAGGGTCGGCGACCGGCGAATCGAGGCTCCAGACGACGTGCTCGAAGGCGTTTTTAAACTGCTCGCAGGTGCCCTTTAACTGGATGTGCTCGACGTTTAGGTGCTTTGCGATCTCGGCGGCGTCGTCCAGCTCGGAATAGGAGGAGACGTCAAACCCGACAGTCAGCGCCTTGATGCCGGGGTTCAGCCGGCTGGAGATGGCGGTGACGACCGCCGAGTCGATGCCGGAGGAGAGGAAGGTGCCCACTTCGACGTCGGAGATCATGTGGTATTCGACCGACTCGGTCAGCACCTTGCGCAGCTTTTCGGCCTTCGCCTCAAAGGATTCCTTCGTGGGCGTCTGGAAGCGGTAGTCTTCATACTGGACGATCTTTTCGATCTTCCCGCCCGAAAGGAGCATATAGTGGGAGGCCTCCAGGGCCTTTACCCTGCCGGTCATGGTATCCGGCTCGGGGACGTACTGGAAGGTGAAATAGTTCTGGAGGGACTTTTTGTCCACGTCAAAGCCGCCCATCTCCTCGTCGAAGATAAACGCCTTCATCTCGGAGGCGAAGACCACCCGGTCCTTTTCTTCCCGGTAGTAAAGGGGCTTGATGCCGAAGGGGTCGCGGCAGACAAAGCAGTTTTTCTTCTCGCCGTCGTAGATCATGATGGCGAACATCCCCCGGAGCATTTTGACAAAGTCGGGGCCGTATTTGCGGTAGAGGGCGACGATCACCTCGATCTCCGAGTTGGTGAAAAACGCGGCCCCCTCTTTCTGCAGCGGGGCGCGGAGGTCGCGGTAGTTGTAGATCTCCCCGTTGAAGACGGCGGTGAACCGCCCGTTGGGGGAGGTATAGGGCTGGGAGCCGTGGTCGAGGTCGATGATCGACAGCCGTCTGAAAGCCGCGCAGAAGCTGTCCCGGACGATATAGTCGCTTTCGTCCGGGCCGCGGTGGCGGATGACATGGGACATCCGGGCCAGCTGGTCTTCGTTGTTGAAAGAGGGGTCGCGGTTAAACATACCGACAAAGCCGCACAATTTGATTGCCTCCTATCCGTACAAGCCGAAAATCCTCCCCTCCCAATGGGAGGGAAGGATTTTTTCGTCATTGAAAGCTATTCTTTTAAGGCGCCGGGATTTACTTATTGAAGATCGACAGAAGCGAGTCAAAGTCGAGGTCGTCGACATTCGAATCCGATCCGGCGCTCTGCTGGGCCGGCTCCTTCCGGGCGGAAGCGGGGGCGGTGTCAAAAGCCGGCTTGCGGTCGGCGGGCTTGTCCGCCGGTTTGGACGCGCCGGTGGAAGCGGCGTCCGGTTTCGCCCTCTGGTCGCCCGCGAGGACGGGGCCGTACTCGCTGTCGAAGCCGGTCGCGATAACCGTGACCCGCATCTCGTTGTCCATCGTCTCGTCGTAGACGACGCCCCAGAAGATGATCGCCTCTTCGTCGACCGCCTCCTGGATCATCTGGGAGACATGGTCGGCGTCCGAGAAGAGCATATCGGGGG
>CALXKG010000235.1 GCA_944388825.1 uncultured Clostridia bacterium
GGGTTCGGCGCGGAGGCAAACGCCAGCCGCCCTTCAATACCTGAATGGGTGGGGGTATACATCAGCGCGATATCATCCGGGTGGGTGAACAGCTCGCCGTATTCCCGGGCGGCGGCGGCATGGGGGATATGCCCATGGGTCGCGGCCATCATCACCGGCAGCTCGGTCAGTTCCCGGACGAACGCGCGGAGGCTCCCGACGCCCGTCAGCCCATCGATCAGAAGCGCCCGCTCCTCCCCTTCGACGAGGTAGCAAAGTTCCCCGCCCATCCCGGCGATACGGGTGACATGGGGGAGGATTTTTTCAGCGGTGAAGAACTTATTTTGCATGAGACTACCCTCTTTCTGAAAAAAACGCGGCGGAAGGGTTTCCCTCCGCCGCCCATAGGATTATGATACCGCTTTCTGCCGGCGATTGCAAGGAACTTTACGGGGTCGGTTCGCCGTAGGTGATGCCAAGGCCTTCGAGGTAAGCTTTAAACTGCTCCTCGACGTTGGCGATAATCTCCTGGCGGCCGGCCGCGTCTTTCCGCGCGTTGGAATCGGCCAGCGCGGCGACCGGGTCTTCCATCGCGCCCGCGATAACCGGCCAGGTATACTGGTCGTGGACTTCCGAGTTGGCGGTCTGGAGGTCAGAGTAAGAGGAATAGTCTTCCGGGAAGTTCTGGAAAACGTTGTCGATGATGTAGGGTTCAATCGACTCTTCATAGTAGTCCAGTACCCACTGGTAGGATTCGGAATAGAGCTTCGCGTCCGCATTAAAGATAGCGCCAGTCATGCCAAGGGCGCCCTGGGTAAAGCCGGGGTTATCCGGGTCGTTCAGCGAGACGTAATAGCCGTTCTCGTCGACCTCGTAATGGGTGCCTTCGATGCCGCAGTCATAAATGCGGAACAGCTCGTCGTTGGTCATGACGGTGTACGCGAACATCAGCGCCCGCTCGGGGTTCTCGCTGGCGATCGGGATTACATACGAAAGGTTGACCGGCGAATCCCAGTAGGTCCATTCATACATCTCGCCATAGCTCATATAGTCGACTTCCCAGCCGAGCGCTTCACAAGCGTCGATCAGGTTGGGCATGTTGCCGGGGGTGACGCAGTCGGCGCCGGCGTACTTGCCGGTGACGATGCCGTTATAATAGCTGTCGGTCGTGGTGCGGAAGTCCGGCTGGACATACCCTTTGACGACCCAGTCGCGGATCCGGACGCAGTATTCCTCAAACCAATCGGTATTGTCCCACTGGTAGAGCGAGTTGGTCTCCGGGTCAAACGCGACGCCGTAGCTGAACTGCGGGTTGCCAAGGCCGATAAAGGTATGGGACTGTTCCGAAAGCGAGTGGAACAGGCCGCCGGAACCGGATTCGCAGTAGGGAATCATCTCCGGATGGTGCTCCAGGATTGCTTCCGCATATTCCTCCATCGACGCAAGGTCGGTGATTTCCGAGCAGCCCATCTCTTTCCGGAGGTCTTCCCGCCAGACAACGCCCCACTGGTTGTTCTGAACGTTGGGGGACGGGATCGCGTAGTCGCGGCCTTCAATCCGGCACTGCTCCCACATTTCCTCGCCGATCAGGCTTCTCAGCTCGGGGACTACCTCGTCGACCATATCGGTGATATCGGTCCAAGCGCCGTCGTAAGCGTAAGGCTGGTACTGGAACCACATCGCCGACCAAATCAGGTCGATCGCTTCGCCGGAAGAAAGGGCCAGGTTGTACCGGGTCGACCAGTCGGTCATGACCTGCACGTCGACAGAGGCGTTGATCGCTTCCTCGTTGATCTCGTTAGCCGCCTCGTTGATCATTTCAACGTCGTTCGGGGAAGAACCGGCGAAGGTGTAGACCACCAGGTCGACGTGGTCGGAAATGTCGATCTGGTCGCCGTTGGCGTTGACCCAGTAGTCGCCCTGCCGCCCCGGTTCGCCGGGCTCGGCCGCCGTTTCGCCGCCGGACTCGCCGGCATCCGCCGCGGTGGTCCCGCCGCCGTTATCCGACGCGGGGGTAGACGACCCGCCGCCGCTGTCGCAGCCCGCCATCATCATCGACGCGCCCATCGCGAGGGCCGCAAGGATAGCCGCCAGTTTAAAGGACTTTTTCATGGTAATGCCTCCTGTTTTTTGGGATTATGTTCCGGGTGCCGCGCACCCCGTTTTACAAGTACAGATGATAGGGCGGATGGCCCTTATCCCTTGACCGCGCCGACGGTGATGCCCTGTACAAAGTACTTCTGGACATACGGGTAAAGCAGCAGGATGGGGCCGGTCGCGACGACCGCCATCGCCATCTTGATCGACTCGCCGGGGAACTGCTGGCCTTCCAGCGAGACGCCCGACTGCTGGGCCGACTGGGCGGAGGTGAGGATGTTGTAAAGGTAGTACTGGAGCGGGTACATCTTCGGCTTGGTGAGGTAGAGCATCGGGGTGTACCAGTTGTTCCAGTACCCCAGCGCCAGGAAGAGGCAGACGGTCGCGATGCCGGGCCCAGCCAGGTGGATGACGACCCTTGTAAAGATCTGGAAGTCGTTCGCCCCGTCGATGGTCGCCGCTTCGATGAGGGCGTCGGGGATCGACTTCATGAAGTTGCGCATCAGGATGATCAGGAACGGGGTCATCAGCCCCGCCAGGATGACCGCCCAGTAGTTGTTCTGGAGGTCAAGGACGGTGACCATCAAGATGTAGCTCGGGACCATGCCGCCCGAAAAGAGGGTGGTAAAGTAGATGTAAAAAGAAATATGGTTGCGGTAGGGGAAATCCTTGCGGTTTAAGACATACCCGGTCATCGTGATGCAGGTAAGCCCGATGGCGGTGCCGACGACGGTGATCATGATCGTCACCCCGTAGGCCCTGAGGATCGCTTCCGGCGCCTTAAACAGGTACTGGTAGGCCGCCAGCGACCAGTCGGACGGGAAGAGCTGGTACCCGTTGACCGCAATATAGGAGTTGTCGGTGAAGGAGGTGACGACGATCAGCCAGAAGGGGACCAGGCAGGCGATGGTGATCAGGGTCAGGATCGGGTAGGCGATACAGTTGAAGATCAGCTGGTCGCGGGTGCGTTTGATCTTTTGCGGTTTTTTGGCCATGAAACTCCCCTCCTTCTCAGAACAGCGCGTACTCTTCATGGTTGCGCTTGATCGCCCAGTTGATGAACATAATCAGGCAGAAGCCGACCAGCGACTGGTACAGGCCCGCCGCCGAACCGATGCCCACCTCAAAGTCGACCCGCAGCATCCGGAAGACATAGGTGTCGAGGATGTCGGTCGCCTCGTAAAGCTGGCCCTGGTTGCCGACCAGCTGGTAGAACAGCTCAAACTGTCCGCGCATGATCTGCCCCAGCGCCAACAGCAGCAGGATGATAAAGGTCGGGATGAGCAGCGGGATGGTGATATACCGGATCTGCTGCATGACCGTCGCGCCGTCGATCTGGGCCGCTTCGTAATAGTCGTCGCCGATCGAGGTGATCGCCGCCAGGTAGACGACCGTCCCGTAGCCGATCTGCTTCCAGAGGTAGACCAGTACGATGATATACTTCCAGATGCCGGGCGTCGCGTAAGGGGCGAAGCCGGTGTCGCCGGTCAGCGCCCGGATGACCACCGTCACCATGCCGGAGCCGGAGTTGAACAGCGCGTAGGAAAACGCCTGTACGATGACATAAGAAACGAAGTAGGGCAGGAACATCACCGTCTGGTAGGTCTTTTTCATGATCTTGCTGCCCATCCGGGAGAGGATGATCGCCGCCGCGATCTGGCAGAAGTTCCCCAGGAAGATGAAGGCGATGTTATACAGGATGGTGTTGCGGGTCAGGTAGGCGATCCGGCCCGAATCCCACAGCGTCTGGAAGTTCTGCATCCCGACCCAGGGGCTGCCGAACAGGCCGCCTTTAAAGGAAAAGTCGGTGAAGGCGAGGTAGACGCCCGCCATCGGGATGTAGTTGAAGATGAAGAAAAAGACGATGGTCGGCACCAGCATCAGCCACATGATCCAGTGCTTTTTCAGGTCATAGAGAAGACCCTTTTTCTTTTTCTTTGGTTTGGCTGCGGCCGTCTGCATAAGCGTTCCCCTTTCCAATATGTGTTTTGCACAGATTCCGTATGCTCCATCCGGAGTTTTTGTATCCTGTGCTCTTGTACACATTCTAACAACAATTTCGTAAAAGAACAACTAAAAATTGGCGGGATAACTGCAATTATTCACAATTTCCGGACTGCAAATTTCCGCGCAACCTGCAATTTTTTGTCATTTGCCGCATGAAAAAGGGCGCGGCACTGAAAAAAATGGGGATTTTGCTTGCAAAAACAATACCGGGATGGTAAAATGGAATGGTAATCAGCAGGCGTGCCGCCTTTTCCGGCGGCCTGCAAAGCCTGTTGCCCGGTACAACGTTTGAGAAAGGAGGCCGGCCGAATGCGGAAGCTGCTCCGCCGCCCGGGCGCGGACGGCAAAGCCCGCGACCCGCTTTTCCTGCGGCAATTCCGGCAGGTGGTGACGCTGGTCTGCGGCATCACCTTTGCCCTCTCCGTCAGCCTGTTTTTCTGCTTTGAACGGGTCTCCCGCTCCAGCTTTTACGAAAGCGCGACCGAGATGCTCTCCCAGGCCGCCGGCTTTACCGAAGGGCTGATCGACATCTGCACCCAGGTGACCTTCCAGATCCAGGAAGACAACACGATTGTCCCGATCCTGATGACTGCCTCGGCCGGCAGCGGCGAGACGGCTGTCGCCCTCGACCAGCTGGCCCACTACCAGTATATCATCCAGTCGCTCCGGTCGATCTACATCGTCAACAACCGCACCGGCAGGGTCTACACCTCCAGCGCGGTGGACGGGGCGGACAACCTGGTGCAGCCGATCGAGGCATTCCCCGACCGGTCGGCGCTGGAGCTGGTCGAGCACTACGGCGACTATCCCGCCTATTTCCCGATCCCCCGGGAGGTAAACGGCGAAAACGTCTACACTTTTTTGGGCTACGACTTCACCCATAAGGCCGCCGACGGCAGCCTCAACTCGGCGGTGCTGGTCAACGTCTCGGCCGACTGGCTGGAAGCCGCGGCTTCCGCTTCCGCCTTCAGCAGCGGCGCCGGAGGGGAAACGGTCATCATCGGGGCCGACGGGTCGGTGGTCAGCGATTCGGACGCCTTCCCGATGCGGGCGGATATCGCCGCCCTCCTGCCGGCCGCCGAGAAGATCGCCGGCGCGCGGCAGGGCGGGTACCTGGTCGCCGACAGGCAGTTTATCGCCTATACCGCCCCCGACGGGATGGGCTGGCAGTATATCTGGGTGGTCCCGTATTCCGAGGTGACCGACGGGGGGTTACAGCTGCTCCTGCTCTCCGCTCTGATTCTGCTGGGGTTTTTAGCGGCGGGCCTGACGGCCAGCTGGTTTGTCAACCGGCGGCTCTACCAGCCGATCGACCGGTTTAAGGAGGACATCTCCCAGCTCCAGACCCACCAGCGGGAGGACCTGCCCGCCTTAAAGCAGTCCTTCCTCCGCCAGCTGCTGGGCGAAGACCCGCCGGAGCCGGCCGTCCTGCGGCAGGAGCTTTCCCGCTTTTCCTCCCGCCTGAATCCGTCCGACACCGCGATGGTGCTGCTGATCCGGGTGGACCACGGGGAGGAATTTGAAAAGGACAATCCGCCCCGCGACACCGCCCTTGCCCGGTATGCCGTTTTGAATATCGCCTGTGAGCTGCTGGGCGGGTTCTGCGCGGCGGAAGGGGTCGACCTGCGCCGCAGCAGCATGGCGGTTATTCTCACCTTTTCTGCCCCCTCCCCCCCGGATGGCTTCGACGCACGGGAGCGGCTGACCGCCATCCGGGACGCGGTCGCCCGTTACCTGTTTTTGTCGGTCTCCCTTGCCCTCAGCGAGCCGGGGCCGTTTCAACGCCTGCCCGAGCTGTATTTGCAGGCGGAGGATACCCTTGTCCAGCGGCTGTTTACCGGCCAGGGGTCGGTATTGATCGCGAAAAAACAGCCCTACAGGGAATACCCCTATTCCGAGAAAAAGGAAAAGGCCCTGTCCGACGCCCTGCAGCGGGGCAACCTGGACAAGGCCAAAGCCGTTTACCTTGAATTGATCGAGGGGTTTAAAGGCGCGCCCCTCTATGTGCTGAACACGACCGTCCTGCGGCTGATCAGCATGTGCAACAACCTCGCCGCCGGCATCCCGGAGATGAAGGGCGGCACCGCTTTTTTCATCAACTTTGAGAAGATCGAGTCCTTTTCCCAGCTGCACGAAAGTTTCTACGCGGTCTTCCAGTCGATCACCGCCCACACCGCCGGGCGGCTGTCTACCCGGGCGGAACAGCAGGTAGCCGCGGTCGACCGTGAGATCGAGCGGCGTTTTTCCGACCCCTCCCTTTCGATCGAGTCGATCGCCGAGACGCTGGGCCTTTCGGCCAGCTACACCGGCCGCGTCTATAAGCAGGCGTCCGGCAAGACCATCCTGGACCGGATCCTGGAGGTGCGGATGGAAAAGGCGCGGCAGATGCTCGCCGGGACAAACGACCCGGTGGCGGTGGTTTCGGAGATGGCGGGATTCTCTTCCGACTCCTATTTTTACAAGATCTTCAAGCAGGAAAACGGGATGACCCCCGCCGCTTACCGGAAGCAGTTCGGGAAGAAATAGGGAGGACGGCGGGAGAGGGAAAACGAAAAAGCTTTCCGGAAAGGCGGGGAAACCGTCCCGTTCCGGAAAGCTTTTCATTTTGCGCGGTGCAAAAGCGTTTACGCCTTTGTCTTCCCGGTGTGCCGCAGCTCCACCCGGCGGATCTTGCCGGAGATGGTCTTGGGCAGCTCGTCGACAAATTCGACGATCCGGGGATATTTATAGGGGGCGGTCTGGTGCTTGACGTAGTCCTGGATCTCGCGGGCCAGCCTGTCCGACGGCTCAAACCCCTTTGCCAGCACGATCGTCGCCTTGACGACCTGCCCCCTGACCGGATCGGGGACGCCGGTGACGCCGCATTCCAGCACCTCCGGCCGCTCCATCAGGACGCTTTCGATCTCAAACGGCCCGATCCGGTAGCCGGAGGACTTGATGACGTCGTCGGTCCGGCCGACATACCAGAAAAACCCGTCCTCGTCCTTCCAGGCGGTGTCGCAGGTGTGGTAGAGCCCGTCGTGCCAGACGTCTTCCGTCCGGGCGGCATACGGCCCGCCGCCCTCGTAGTACTTCTGGAACATCCCGATCGGGCGGACGCCTGCGGGGGTGCGGACGACGATCTCGCCCGTTTCGCCCGGGGGCAGCGGCTGCCCGTCCTCGCCGACGATGTCGACGTCATAGAGCGGCCCCGCCTTGCCCAGCGACCCGACCTTTTCGACCGGCGCGCCGACAAAGTTGCCCATCAGGACGGTCGTCTCGGTCTGGCCGTAGGCCTCGTGGATCCGCAGCCCCGTCTTCTGCTCAAACTGCCTGAAGACCTCCGGGTTGAGCGCCTCCCCGGCGGTCGTCACATATTTTAGGGACGAGAGGTCAAAGTGCTCCAGCCCCTCCTTGATCAGGAACCGGTAGATGGTGGGCGGCGCGCAGAAGGTGGTGACCCGGTATTCCTCGATCTTGTGCAGCAGGGCGGAGGGGATAAACTTGTCGAAGTCGTAGACGAAGATGCCGGCGGCCAACAGCCACTGGCCGTACAGCTTCCCCCAGACCGATTTGGCCCAGCCGGTCTCGGACACCGTCAGGTGCAGCCCGTCCGGGTCGACGTTGTGCCAGTATTTGGCGGTGACGATGTGGGCGATGGGGTAGGCGAAGTCGTGGCAGACCATTTTGGGGTAGCCGGTCGTGCCGGAGGTGAAGTAAAGGAGCATCGTGTCGTCCGCATGGGTCGGCATCCGGCCCTCGAGCGGCTCTGTCTCTTCCAGCAGCCGGTCAAACGAAAGCCACCCGTCCCGCTGCCCCCTGGCGATCATTTTCAGGGTAAGCCCGGGGAACTTTTCCGCCGCTTCGTCGATATGGTCGGGAGTCTGGTCCTCGGCGGAAGCGACGATCGCCGAGACGCCGGCGCTCTCGAACCGGTAGAGGTAATCCTTTGCGGTCAGAAGGTGGGTCGCCGGTATCGCGATGGCGCCGATCTTGTGTAAGCCCAGAATGGCGAACCAGAACTGGTAGTGGCGCTTGAGCACCAGCATGACCCGGTCGCCCCGCTTGACGCCGCAGTCTAAAAAGAGCCGCGCCGCTTTGGAGGCGTAACGGGAGATCTCGCCGAAGGTGAAGGTGCGTTCCTCCCCGGCGACGTTGCACCAGACCATCGCCCGGCGGGAGGGCTCCGCCCTGGCGATCTCGTCGACGACGTCGTAGGCGAAGTTGAAATCCTCCCCGTAGACCGGTTCGAATTTCTCGATCGCACCGGTCGGGCCGAAGGTCTCGCGGCAGAATTTTTTGTGCAGCTGTTTCATATCCATGGGCATCTTTCCTTTCAACTGTACAGGTACAGTTTGTCCAAAAGGCCGTTTTGCCGGAAACGGGGGATCGCCCGCCGGACTGCCTTATATACCTTATATATTACTTTACCGCACGGCGGGGCGTTTGTCAATCCGCAAATGCAGACGCTTTTTTTACCCGTTTGTAATCTTTTGCCGTCGGGGCCGACAGCTTTTGCAGATTCACCAGGATTGTTCACAAAAGAGGGTGGATTTATACGCGGAAAAGTGGTAGAATTTGGATAAACAAGGTGATGGAAAGAGATATACGCCTCTTTTCTCCGCCAATCATACCTGTAAACGTCCATCTGAAGGAGGAAAGATCATGCCCTTTACGCTGATCCCGGAAAAAGGCTTTGCCAAAGCGGTCCAGACGGAAGTGCTCCCGTCCCTGAAGCCCTTCCACGAGAGCGGGACGGTCCTGTCCGCCGGCATACCGGTCCGATGGGACTGGTACGGCTGCAAAAAGGCCCGGGGGAGCGTCCTTGTCTCCCACGGTTTTACCGAGAGTGGGTTCAAGTTTATCGAGATGGCCTGGTATTTCCACCAGATGGGCTTTAACGTCATGCTCTTCGACCATTTGGGGCACGGCTTTTCCCGGCCGGAAGGGGGGAACCCGTCCATTACCGATATCCGCGCCTTTTCCGATTACCTGGACGCGATGGGGAAGGTGGACGCGGTCATGCGGGAAAAGGGGAAAGGCCCCTTTTTCCTTTATGCCCACTCGATGGGCGGCGCGGTCGGGGCGCTGTATGTCAAGGCCCATCCGGACGCCTTCCGGGCGGCCATTTTTTCCTCCCCGATGATCCGGGCGCTGACCGGCGGGCTGCCGGTCCGGGTGGCCGGCGGGATCGCAAAAGCGGCCTGCGGGCTGGGAATGGGCGGGAAGATGGTCTTCGTCCACAAGATCTACGACCCGGAGGAGTCCTTTGAGGCGAGCCCCGCCACCTCCCGGGCGCGTTTCCTGTGGTATTCCGCCGCCCGGCAGAAGTACCCCCGCTACCGCAACAACGGCGCGTCCTACCGCTGGCTGCGGGAGGCGATGAAGGCCTGCGCCGCGCTGACCGGCAAGGACGGCGCCAGCGGGATCGGGATCCCGACGGTCTTTTATATCGCCGAAAAGGACGATATTGTCGATGTGGGCGCGATCCGCGCCTTTGCCGCCCGGATCCCCCATGCGCGGGTCGTACAGATCCCCCGCTCCAAGCATGAGATCTACCGCAGCGGCAACCGGGCGATGGGCATCTACCTGCGCTCGATCGAGAGTTTTCTGGATGAGCAGTGCGGGGAGGGAAAAAAATCCGACTGAAAATTTTTCACCATGCTGCAACTTTTCCCCTGTTTTGGGTGTATATCTTTTAGAAGGGTGTTTTTCTCCCGGAAAATGAAAATGTTCACACAATCGAAATGGGAAAATAATAGACGGATCGCAGGCGGATGTGATATACTTTCAACAGTATCATCAAAAACATGGCGTTTCAGACGCCTTTTGCCTGCACCGCGGAAAGGACTGCCGCAAAGATGAAATCCTGGGTAAAACGATCGTGCTCTCTTCTGCTGCTGCTGATGGCGGCGTTTTCCGCCTGCTGCCTGCCGGTTTCCGCCTCCTGGGCGCAGTCGGGCGGGCAGTGGCGGTGGTATACCGGCTCCGGCTATGCGACCGGCTGGCGTCAGATCGGCGGGGACTGGTATTATTTTGACGGTTCGGGCGTCATGCAGACCGGCTGGCAGCAGGTGGACGGCGTCTGGTACTACCTGGAAAATTCCGGCCGGATGAAGACCGGCTGGGCCTTTATAGACGGCAGCTGGTACTACCTCCAGCCCTCCGGTGCGATGAAAACCGGCTGGCTGGAGCTGGACGGCGTCTGGTACTTTTTAAACGGCGGCGGTGCGATGAAAACCGGCTGGGTCTCCTCCGGCGGACGGTGGTATTATATGGAATCCTCCGGCGCAATGGCGACCGGCTGGCGGGAACTGGACGGCAGCCGCTACTACTTTTATGAGAGCGGCGCGATGGCCGCGGGCGAATCGGTCGTCGAAGGGGTGGTCTACCAGTTCGGCGCGGACGGCGCGCTGCTTTCCGGCGAGCCGGAAAGCGGGTACGGCGCGATGGCCGAAGACCTGCTGCGGGAGATCAACCTTATCCGGCAGAAGGAAGGGCTTTCGGTGCTGCGCCTTTCGGACGAGCTGATGAACGCCGCTCAGACCAGGGCGAAGGAGCAGGCGCAGATGGAAGGCATTTCCCATAAGCGGCCGGACGGGAGCGAATGGTATACCGTCCTCTCCGAGCACGGCGTCCGTGCCGCCGGCAGCGGGGAGAACCTCGCGATGAACTATACCTCGGTCGAAAGCGTCGTCAAGGCCTGGCTGGAGTCGCCGACCCACCGGTCGAATATCGTAAACGCCAGCTACCGCATGATGGGGCTTGGGTACTATGAAGCGGACGGAGACGTCTATTGGGTGCAGCTGTTCGCTTCGGCGTGACGGCGCGTATATCCGTTTATCAGCCAGGGGAGGGGCCAAAACGGCCTCTCCCAAAACTTATATTGTCATTTCTCCGGGGTTTTCCCGGAAAAACATTTTATTAATAGTATTTTAGGAGGCGCATGAAGATGGCGGCACGCGAAGATTTTCTGACGGATTACCGGATTGGCGATAAGGTGACGGTCGTGCTGGGACCGGGACTTGTCTGGACGGGTATTTTGTCCGAAATGGGGGACAACCGTCTGAAGCTCCGGATGGACGACGGCACCGTCCGTTCGGTCGGATATGGGGCGGTCCTGGCCGATTTCGCGCCGGTCGGGCAGGCGGGCCTGCGGGAACGGGATATGCAGATGGTGCGGGAGGCGGCCAGACGGGTCGAAGAAGCGGTATATGTCTGGCGCTTTGACCCCGACTCCCTGCGGGAGGCGGTGCGGCTCTCCCCCAATGTATCGGATAAACGGATGATCTCCGCCCTCTGCGACGAGCTGGCCTCCGCGGCTGAAGCGGAAGATTATGATACGCTCGACCGGATCATCGTCGCGGCGGAAAGCCTGTCGGAGCGCAACGCCGGCAACGCGGTGGTCCGGCGGCTGGCGGGCGAGGCGGCGCTGCTGGCCGGGGACTATGAGGCGGCGGAAGAACTGCTCTACGCCGGCGGGAATTATAAGGAGGCGTTTTACGCGGCGTCGCTGATCCCTTCCGACGACCGGATGGCGGAAGACGGCGCCTGCCATCTGCTCTATGAAAAGAAGAAGCAGCCGGACGTGGTCGAGTGCTTTGTCCGGCTGGCGGAGGCGGCCGGGGACCTGTCGGTTTTCCGGCGGTTTGTCGAGGACGAGGGGCGGGAATACCCCGAACTGGCCGTCCGCTGCCTGTGCTACCTGGCGATGCGCAAAGACGCGGTGCCGGAGCTGGGCCGGGAAGGGCTGTACAGCTCTTTCGGGCGGGCGGCGCTGCTGCGCTCCTTCCGGGAGAATTACCCCGACCCGGAGAACAGCCAGCTGGAACAGATGGAACAGGTGGAGCCGCCCCAGGAGGCCGCCGGGCCGGACGCGGCGCCCGCCGCCGAAGGGACCTTCCTGAACGGCCGCAGCATCCCGGCGGAGGAACTGCCGGCCGGCCTGGAAGGGGTCGTCTTCTCCTTCAAGCCGGAGCATAAGATCGGCTTTATCCGGGCAAACGGCGTCGACTGGTTCTTCCACATCAACCATGTCTCGGATGATAACCTTGCCCGTATGCTGGAGGAGGACCCCGACGGGCGGTATCTGGTCACCTTTGACGTCGGCTACAACAGCCGGGGCCGCTGCGCGATGTCGGTCCACCTGACCGACCCCGCAAACCCCAAAGAGGCCCCCGACCCGCTGCTGTCCTATCCCCACCACGGCTATCTTTCCCGCTACTTCCCCTATTACCAGAACGGGCAGCTGACCGAGCAAACGGACGAGGGGGAAGTCAGCTATAACTTCAGGCTTGCCTATGTTTCCGACCCGGAACTGAAAAACGCCTGCGAGACCCACGCGGATATCGCGCTGGAGCGGCTGCCGGTCGTCTTCTGGCTGAAGATGCTCAAGGACGGCAAGCTGGTCGCCTCCGACGTCAAACTGGACCGGGAAGCGATGGGCGCCCCGGCGGACAGGGGGACGGAAGCCGGATCCATTTTCCCCGGATGACCATCTTGACAAAAAGCGCGAAATCCCGCATAATAGAAGGGATTGGGGCCGGCGCCCCGGATTCTTTTTGAAGGATGGAGAAAATGGGCAGATGTAAAAAGCGCCTGACCGCCCTTTTGATGGCGGCGGCGATGAGCTTTTCGATGGTGGCGGCGGGCTATACGGTTAAGCCGGAGCCCGGCACGGCCTTTACGCTGATGACCTGGAACGTCCGGCATGGGGCGGAGGGGACCGACGCGCAGCGGGAGCAGATCGCGTTTTACGACGCCGACCTGACCCTTTTGCAGGAGACCGACTTCGGCACCACCCGTTCCGGGAAGATCAACCAGGCGGAGATGTACGCCGAAGGGATTTACGATCATTTCCTCTACGGCAAGGACGACGAATACGATACCGGCACGATCGGCATCTCCCTGCTGACCAATGGGGAGATCGCCCCCCGGGACGATCTCAACCAGTTCGGGATGGTCGAGATGCGGGATGGGTATTTCCACGCGGATGTGACGGTGAACGGGGTCGAGCTGTCGGTCTATAACGTCCACTTAAACTACCTGCGGACCGACTGGCGGGCGCAGCAGCTGTATAACCTGTCCCTGGAGCTGGACGCCGACGAGAGCGAATATATCATCGTCGCCGGGGACTTTAACATCCAGTCTTTCGACGAGCTGGAGGTGCTGCTGGACAAGCTCCAGAGCGTCAACAACGACGAGACTTATTACGCCACCTACCACGGCCTCGACTGGCCGACCCAGGCGATCGACAACGTCCTCTACACCGCCGATACGCTGCAGGTGGACCAGGTACTGATGCCGGTCAACGGCTATTCCGACCACAACGCGCTCTACGTCACGTTTGAAGTCAGATGATCCGCCAAAATCGGGCCTTTGCCCCCGTTTTTTCCGGCGGGAATCGGGAAAAATCAAAAAAGCCCTTGTAATCGGGCTTCCGGTGTGGTACAATAACAGGGTATCCATCTGGGTTATCGGTTTCGGAAAGGAATGTTAAGGGTTTTATGAACGTATTTGAGATCATCACGGGCGTCTTCCTGCTGCTGGCCTGCATCCTGATCGTCATCACGACGATGCTGCAAAAGCCCAAACAGGGCGGACTTGGTTCCAGCTTCGCCAGCACCGAGTCTTACTTCGGGAAAAACAGCGGCCGCACCATGGACGCGGTCCTCGCCCGTCTGACCAAGATCGGCGGCGTTATTTTCGTGGTACTGACCGTGCTGACCGCCATCCTGGCTGTTCATCTTCAGTGATCCAAAGCCCTGCGGCATAAACGCAGGGCTTTTTTCTTGCGGCGCGGATGGCAGGATAAAACAGAAATGGGAAAAGTGAGGAAAAACGATTGAAAGGAAAGAAAAAACTCCCCCGGCGGGATAAGTCGGGGATCAAGGCCTTCGGGGCGCAGATCGGGCGGCTGTACGCGCTGCTGGGGAAGGCGGGGTCGGAGGGCGCTTCCTTCTCCCACCTGCAGAAGCGGCTGAAGATGTCCGACGGCGGGCTGGAACGGCTGCTGGAGACGGCGGTTCGCTCCGGGTCGGTGCGGAAGGAAGACGGGCGGTTTTACCTCGCCCGCAGAAAAACAGAAGGGGCGGGGCCGGCAAAGGCCCTGACCGGCATCCTGGTCCGGCTCAAACCCACCTTCGGCTTTGTCCGGGTGGAAGAAGACCGGCAGGAGCGGGATATCTTCGTCCCCGGTTCCAAACTGCGGGGGGCGCTGCCGGGGGACAAAGTCGAACTGGCGGCGGAAAAAGCGCCGGACGGCCATGAGGAGAGCGGAGAGGTGCTCCGCATCCTGGAAATGGGAAGCCCCCTTTACGCCGGCGTCGTCAGCCGGTTCGGCCGGGAGGCGGTGGTCACGCTGCCGGACGGCTGGGAGGGGGAACTGCCCCTTTCGGGCGGCGAAGAGGCGCTGGACGGGGAGCGGGTGCTGGTGGAGATCGTCCGGCGGGGGGAGAGCCACCGGGATTACCGGGCCAGGCTCGTCAAGCGGTACGGCGACGGGGACAAGGCGGAAAACTGCGCGGCGTCGATCCTGGCGGCCGCCGGCATCGAGACGGAATTCCCGCCCGAAGCGGTGGCGGAGGCCGACTTCCTTTCCCGCCGGGGGATCCCGCCGGAAGAACTGGCAGGGCGGCTGGACCTGCGCGGCTGTCCTGTCTTTACCATCGACGGGGCGGAAGCAAAAGACCTGGACGACGCGGTCTCGGTCGAGCGGACGGCGGACGGCTATTCGCTCGGCGTCCACATCGCAGACGTTTCCCATTATGTCGCCGCCGGTTCGCCTCTTGACCGGGCGGCGTTTAGCCGGGGCACCAGCGTCTACTACGCCGACAAGGTCGTCCCGATGCTGCCGGAGGGGCTGTCCAACGGCATCTGCTCCTTAAATCCCGGCGAGGACCGGCTTGCCTTTTCGGCGCTGATGGAGCTGGACCATGACGGGAGACTGGCCCGCTTCCGGTTTGTCAAATCGGTCATCCGCTCGCGGGCCAAGGGGGTCTACGCCGAGGTCAACCGGCTGCTGGCGGGCGAGCGGACGCCGGCGCTTACCGAAAAATACCGGGAGGTGCTGCCGCAGCTGCCCGCCCTCCAGGCCCTCTACGCCCTGCGGGAAAAGGCCAGGGCGGAAAGGGGCGTGCCGGAGATCGAGTCGGCCGAATGTAAGCTGACGGTCGGCCCGGACGGGAAATGCACCGGCGTTTCCATCCGGGAGCGGGGGACCGCGGAAAGGATGATCGAGGAGTTTATGCTGCTGGCCAACGAAGCGGCCGCTTCCCTCGGCCGGGGGCTGGGGCTGCCGTTTGTCTACCGGGTGCACGAGAAGCCGGACGCCAAAAAGCTGGAGGCGCTCCGGGAGGTGCTGCTGGCGGCCGGCCTTGACCCGGAAGGGGTCGAAGGGGACGTCCCCGCCGCCCGGCTGCGGGAGATCCTCGAGGACGCGAAGGGGCAGCCCTATGAGACGATGCTCAACCGACAGGTGCTGCGGGCGATGATGAAGGCCAAATACGACCCCCGGCCGGTCGGGCATTACGGGCTGGTGCTGGCGAACTACGCCCACTTCACCTCCCCGATCCGCCGGTATCCCGACCTGTCCATCCACCGGATCCTGTCGGCGGCGCTTCTGGAAGCGCAGGAGGGCGAAGACGGCTGGACGCTGCCGGCCGCGGGCCGCCGGCGGCTGGAAAAGGCCTTTGATGAATTTGCCAGGCAGTCGTCCGCCCATTCTTCCGAGGCGGAAGTCCGGGCGATGGCGGCAGAGCGGGACTGCGAGGACTGCTATAAGGCCGAATATATGCGGAGGCATCTGGGCGAGACCTTCCCGGCGGTCATCTCCGGCGTCACCGGTTTCGGGTTTTACGCGGAACTGGCAAACGGCGTCGAAGGGCTGGTGCGGCTGGAGGCGCTGCCGCTGGGGGAATATACCTTTGACGGGGTGATGACCCTGGCAGGCCCCGGGGTCCGGTACCGGGTCGGGGACCGGGTGCGCGTCCGCTGCGTCCGGGCGGACGTCGGCTCCGGGCAGGTGGATTTTGTGCTGGGGGACGAAAATGGCTGACCGGCCCTTTTCCTACACCGTCCGCCGGGACCCCCGCCGCAGGCATCCCCAGCTGGCGGTGACGCCGGAGGGAGAGGTGGTCGTCAAACTGCCGCAGAGGTTTTCCGACCGGTACGCCGAAAAGCTGGTGGATGATAACACCGGCTGGATTTTGGCGGCGCTTGCCCGGGCGGCGGAAAAACGCCCGCCGGAGACGGCTTTTGCCTGCGGGGAAGGGGACGCGCTGCCGCTGCTCGGCGTATCTCATCCGGTTTATGCTTCCGGCCCCCGCGGCTACCGGGACGGTGCGTTTTATCTGCCCGGCGGGACGGTGGAAGAACGGATGGCGCAGGCGGAAGAAACCTACCGGGAGCTGGCGGGGACCCTTTTGCCTACCCTCGCCGCCCGGTATGGGGAAGTGCTCGGCCTGCGCCCGGCCGGCATCAGGATCGGCCGGGCGAACGGGAGCTGGGGCTATTGCAAGCGGGACGGGCGCATCACCTTCACCTGGCGGCTGGTCTGCCAGCCGGAGGATTTTGTCCGGTATGTGGTGG
>CALXKG010000236.1 GCA_944388825.1 uncultured Clostridia bacterium
AAGCTGATTGTCGGCTGCGAGGTCTATCTCTCCCCCCGCTCCCGGCGCCAGAAGGATATGCGCCTGGACCACGGCGGGCACCGGCTGGTGCTGCTGTGCGAGAACGAGACCGGCTACCAGAACCTCATCAAGCTGGTCTCCCGCTCCTTTCTGGAAGGGTACCTGCTGCGCCCCAGGGCGGACTACGAGCTCCTTTCCCTCTACCACGAAGGGCTGATCGCCCTCTCCGGCTGGATCACCGGCGAGCTGCCGGGGGAAATCCCCGAGCGGCTGCTGATGGCCGACTTTGCCGGGGCGAAGGAGACGGCGGAAAAGCTCCGCGCCATCTTCGGGGAGGGGAACTTCTTCCTCGAGGTTTGCAGCCACGGCCTCCCGCAGGAGCGCCGGATCCTGCCGCTCCTGCGCCAGCTGTCGGACGAGACCGGCATACCGGCCGTCGCGGCGGGCGACGTCTACTACCTCCGGAAAGAGGACGCCGCCGTCCAGCGGGTGCTCTGGTCGATCGGCCGGGGTTCGGCGGCGGACGGGGGGCTGGAAGGGGAAGAATACTACCTCAAAACGGAGGCGGAGGTGCGGGAAGGCCTGTCCATCTTCCCGGGCGCCGTCGAAAGGGCCGGGGAGATCGCCGGGCGATGCAGCGTCTCCTTCACCTTCGGGCAGACCAAGCTCCCGGCCTATCAAGCGCCGGACGGGCGGGACAACCTGGAATATTTCCGGGACCTCGCTTCCCGGGGGCTCAAAAAGCGGTACGGGACGGTGACGCCGGAGCTGCAGGCCCGGTTCGACCACGAGATGGAGGTCGTCACCCGGATGGGGTATGTCAACTACTACCTCATCGTCTACGACTTCATCCGCTACGCCAAAAGCCAGGGCATCCCGGTCGGGCCGGGGCGCGGCAGCGGGGCCGGGAGCCTGCTCGCCTACTGCGTCGGCATCACCGGCGTCGACCCGATCCGGTACGGCCTCATCTTCGAGCGGTTTTTAAACCCCGAACGGGTCAGTATGCCCGACTTTGACGTCGACTTCTGCTACGTCCGGCGGCAGGAAGTGATCGACTATGTCACCCGCAAATACGGGGCCGACCATGTCGCCCAGATCGTCACCTTCGGGACGCTGGCGGCGAGGGCCGCGGTGCGGGACGTCGGGCGGGCGCTGGGGATGCGGTTCCAGGATACCGACAAGGTCGCCCGCCTCATCCCCCCGACCCCCAAAATGACGCTGGAAACCGCCTGGGAGGGCTCCTCCGCCCTGCGGGAGATGGCCGAAAGCGACCCGCAGGTGCGCCGCCTGCTCACCCTCTGCCGGCAGGTGGAGGGGATGCCCCGCCACGCCTCGACCCACGCGGCCGGCGTCGTCATCACCGCCGGGCCGGTCGACAGCTATGTGCCGCTTGCGGCGGCCGAGGGGGGAAGCGGCGCGGTCACCCAGTATACGATGACCGTCCTGGAAGAACTGGGGCTATTGAAGATGGACTTTTTGGGGCTTCGCAACCTCACCGTCATCCACGACTGCGAAGAGATGGTGCGCAAGTCCGAGCCGGGCTTTTCGGTCAAAAAGATCCCGCTGGACGACCCGCCCGTCTACCGGATGTTCTCCCGGGGGGAGACCGACGGGGTCTTCCAGTTCGAGTCGGCCGGGATGCGGCAGATGCTGACCCAGCTAAAGCCCCGGTCGATCGAAGACCTGACCGCCGCCACCTCCATCTACCGCCCCGGCCCCTCCGCCTCCATCCCCACCTTTATCCACAACCGGGAGCACCCGGAGGACATCCGTTACCTCCACCCGCTCCTGCGGCCGATCCTGGCCGAGACAAGCGGCTGCCTGCTCTACCAGGAACAGGTGATGGAGGTCTGCCGCCGGCTCGCCGGCTATTCCTACGGCCGGACCGACCTGGTGCGGAAGGCGATGAGCAAAAAGAAGAAGGACGTGATGGAGGCCGAGCGGAAGGTGTTCATCTACGGGAAAGACGCGTCCGACGGCACGCCCGCCGTCCCCGGCGCGATGGCGATGGGCGTCCCCGAAAAGACCGCCAGCGCGGTCTTCGACGAGATGGCCTCCTTCGCCGAATACGCCTTCAACAAGGCCCACGCCACCTGCTATGCGATCGTCTCCTATGAGACCGCCTACCTCAAATGCCATTACCCGAAGGAATATTTCGCGGCGCTGCTCACCTCGGTCACCGGGCATCTGGACAAGGAGGCCGAGTATATCGCCGCCGCCAAAAAGGCGGGGGTGCCGGTCTACCCGCCGGATGTCAACCGCAGCCTCGCCGCCTTTGCGGCCGAAGGGGACGGCATCCGGTTCGGGCTGGAGGCGGTCAGGGGGGTCGGCGGCCCGTTCGCCGCCCGCACCGCCGCCGAACGGGCGGAAAACGGCCCGTTTAAGAGCTATTACGACTTCTGCGCCCGGATGCGGGGGCGGGACTTTAACCGCCGGACGCTGGAGGGGCTGATCGACGCGGGGGCGCTGGACACCTTCGGCCACCCCCGGCAGGCGATGGCCGCCGTCGCCGACGAGATGCTCGCCGCCGGGCAGCGGCAGGGGGAAAGCGGCGGGCAGCTCAACCTCTTTTCCGCGATGGACCTCCCCGACCCGGAGCCGCCGGTCGCCAACCTGCCCGAGTACCCGCTGGCCCAGAAGCTGGAAAAGGAACGGGAGGCGCTGGGGGTCTACCTCTCCGGCCACCCGCTCGACCCCTACCGGCGCCTTGCCGCCGCCTACCGGATGGACGGAGCGGCGTCCCTCCTCCAAAGCCCGTCCGGCAGGCGGGCGCCGGTCCGGATGCTGGGCCGGATATTGTCCCGGCGGCTGACCTCCACCCGCGGCAGGTCGGGCGGGCGGACGATGTGCTTTGCCCGGCTGGAAGACCTGACCGGGACGATCGAACTGGTCGCCTTCCCCGACGCCTACGGCCGGTTCGCCCCCTTTTTCGAAGCGGGGCAGGTGGTCGCGCTCACCGGCGAGCTCTCCTTCCAGGAGGACCGCGACCCGTCGGTCATTGTCCAGGACATCCGCCCGGCCGCTTCCCTCTACGCCGGGGGGAAAACGGTCAACATCCAGGTCGCTTCGCCGGAAGACCCGCGCATCCCGGCGCTCCTGCGGATCCTGGGCCAGCACCCCGGCCCGGACGAGGCGCGTTTCTTCTTCGCCGGCCGGCGGAAGCTGGCCAAGCCGAAGGGCATCGCCGGGGTGTTGATCGACGACGCCCTCCTGCGGAAGCTGCGGCAGGCCGCCGGGGAGGGGAACGTAAGGGTTACGAATGAAAAATGAAGAATGAATAATGAATAATAATGGTATCGCTTCGCGATGATTAATTTTTATAATAACAATACAACTTTTCGGAAAGCACGAACCACAGCCTCCCTCCCCGAGGGAGGTGGCGCGGATGCGCCGGAAGGAGTCGGAAAACAAGCGAAAGCTGTTTTCCTTCAAGCGATTTTGCTTATGTGGTTATACAGCAAAGCTGTCTAACCACACTCCTTCAGTCGGCATTCGCCGACAAGCTCCCCGCTTCGCTCATCGGTTTTGTTTGCCAGCCGTACGGCATGGCTGGCATTTTCTCCTGCGGAGAAAATCACAAAACTCGACTCGGGGAGGGAGCCTTTTAGGTAGTGCGTTTCCATCAAGCTGTTATGGCAA
>CALXKG010000237.1 GCA_944388825.1 uncultured Clostridia bacterium
AGATTGCAGTCCGAATGTACCCTTTCTGCAACAGATTGCAGCAGAATGTATCCCTTATGCAGCAGATTGCAGTCCGAATGTACCCTTTCTGCAACAGATTGCAGCAGAATGTATCCCTTATGCGGCAGATTGCAGCAGATTGACGCAATTAACCGCGCAAAACGGCCCACAGCGCCAGCATCGCCGCCAGGAACGCGAGGTTATACAGGGTGAAGGCCCGGAAATACCTCCCCTTCAGCTCCGGGAAATCCTTTGCGACCATCTTATAGGAGATGAGGCTCGCCATCGACGCGATCAGCGTCCCCAGCCCGCCGATGTTGCAGCCGACCATCAGCTCCGGCCAGTTGTCCGAAAAGCCGGAGAGCAGGAGCGCCGCCGGGACGTTGCTGACCACCTGGCTCGCCAGCACCGCCACCAGCGCCTCATGCCCGGCGATGACCGACTGGAGCAGCTGCCGGAACGGCTCGACCCGCCCGATGTTGCCGATGAAGATAAAAAAGGCGACGAAGGTGCCCAGCAGCCCGAAATCGACCGATTTCAGCAGCGGCCGGTCGGTGAAAAGCAGAAAGGCGAGGAAAACGGCGGCGATCAGCACCGGCGGCAGGAGGTCGAAGATCCCCAGCAGGCAGACCGCGAACCCGATGCCCGAGAGCGCAAGCGTCCGCGAAGGGCGAAAACCGCTGCGGACGGTGACCGAAGCGGCCGGCTCCCGCTTATAGCAGAAGACGGCCGCCAGCAGCCCCGCCAGCGCCAGCGCCGCGTAGGGCAGGTGGATGCGCACCAGGTCGAAAAACCCCATCTCCGACCGGGTATAGAGGTAGAGGTTCTGGGGGTTGCCCATCGGGGTCAGCATACTGCCGAGGTTGGCGGCGACCGTCTGCAGGACGACCACCGGCACCAGCCGCTTTTCCTGCCCCGCCATTTTGAGGACGACCAGCGCGAAGGGGACAAAGGTGATCAGCGCAACGTCGTTGGTGACCACCATGCTGGACACAAACGGCAGCAGCACCAGCGCCAGCATCATCCCCCGGCTGCCGGACACCCGCCCCAGCAGGCTCCCGCCGAGGAACTGGAACAGCCCTGCCTTCTGGAACCCCTTCATCACCGCCATCAGCGAGAAGAGCATCGAAAGCGTCCCCCAGTCGACGTAGGAAAGGTACCCCGCGTCCGGCGGGACCAGGAAGAGGGAGAGAAACGCCAGCAAAATCGCCGCCGACAGGACGGTCTCTTTTTGGATGAAGGCCCGGACCGGGCGAAGGAATGACATCGGGAACACCTCTCGTTAGAACGTATAGGAAGCCTTACCAGGCTCACGCTTGCCTATTAAAGGGTTATAGATAACAATACAACTTTTCAGAAGGCGCAAACCCCGGCCTCCCTCCCCGAGGGAGGTGGCGCGGATGCGCCGGAAGGAGTGGGAAAAACAAGCGGAAGCCGTTTTTCTTTCAAACTATTTTGCTTATGTGGTTATACAGCAAAGCTGCCTAACCACACTCCTTCAGTCGGCATTCGCCGACAGCTCCCTCGGAGAGGGAGCCCTTGAAGTGAGTGCGTATCCATTAAGTTGTTGTATATAATACTTAAGCAAATAACCGCCGCCCCCACAGATATGAAAAACGGCCGGGAAAAACCGGCCGCCGTTCATGAGGGTAACAGGCCCGCGGTCAGATCAGCGCGAGCAGGACAAAGTTGAGGATAAAGAGGGCGGTGACGACCCACAGGATCGGATGGACCTCGCTTGCCTTCTTCTTGCAGATCTTGGTGATGCAGTAGAAGATGAAGCCGGCGGCGATGCCGTAGGAGATCGAGTAGCACAGCGCCATGAAGATGCCGGCGAAGAAGGCGGGGATCGCCTCGTCGAAGTCGTCCCACTGGATCTCCTTGAAGGAGGAGACCATCATGATGCCGACCGTGACCAGCGCGGGGGCGGTAGCCGCAAAGGGGACCGCGCTGACGAAGGTGGCGAGGAAGGCGCTGACCGCAAAGCAGATCGCGACGACGACGCTGGTCAGGCCGGTCCGGCCGCCCGCGCCGATACCGGCCGCGGATTCGACATAGGTGGTGGTGTTGGAAGTGCCGAAGATCGCGCCGATCGAGGTTGCGGTCGCGTCGGCAAACAGCGCCCGGTCCATCTTGGACTTGAAGCCGGGGTTCCCTTCCATCGCCTTTTCATCCTCGTCCGAGAAGATGCCGGCGCGGCGGCCGGTGCCGATGAAGGTGCCGATGGTGTCGAAGGTGTCGGAGACGCTGAAGGAGAAGATGGTGATCAGCACCAGCGGGAGCTTGGCCATGTCCGAGAAGAGGCTGGGCAGGCCCTCGGCGGTAAAGATCGCGCAGAAGGTGGTCGGCAGCGCCTTGCAGGCCTCGGTAAAGCTGACCGTCTCGGAGGTGACGGTGACGCCCATCGGGATGCCCAGCAGGGTGGTGACGATGATGCCGATCAGGATCGCGCCCTTGACCTTGCAGACCAGCAGGACGATGGTCAGCGCGAGGCCGATCAGGAAGAGCCAGAAGGAGGGCTGGTTTAAGGTCGCCAGCGCCGGGACGCCGGAGTCAAAGGAGATGATGCCGACGTTTAACAGCCCCAGGTAGGCGACGAAGACGCCGATGCCGCCGCCGATCGCGTTTTGCAGGCTGCGGGGGATCGACTTGATGATCGACTTGCGGATCTTGGTGACGGTGATCAGGATGTTGAAGAGGCCGCAGATGAAGACCATCGACAGCGCCTGCTGCCAGGTAAAGCCCAGCCCGAGGCAGACGGTGTAGACGAAGAAGGCGTTCAGCCCCATCCCGGGCGCCTGGGCGTAGGGGACGTTGGCGACCAGGCCCATGACCAGCGTGCCGATGATGGCGGAAATGATGGTCGCGAGGAAGACCGCGCCCCATTCCATCCCCGATTTGCTTAACAGCGTCGGGTTAACGACGATGATATAGGCCATCGCGAAGAAGGTCGTAAGGCCCGCGATCACCTCGCGGCCGACCGTCGTCCCGTTTTCTTTTAATTTGAACATGCGCAAACACGCACCTTTCTGTCCGCCGCCCGGCCCGGGCCCTCACCCCGCGCCCTGTGGCGGCATTTTTCCGGTCCCTTGGGACCAACCATCTTTTATTCTACAACAAAATGTGAATAAATGCAAGAAATTTCGCGAAATTTTGCGGGGGAAAATATGAACGGGCGTCCCGGCCGGCCAAAAACAGGAGCAAAACGGAAGCCTGAAATTTTTTTGTCAAAAGGTGTTGACAAACCGGTTTTTATCTGCTATAATAGCAATCGTTCCGCTGAGGCAAAAGTCGAGGCGGAGCACAATGAGCAGATGTGGCGGAATTGGCAGACGCGCTACTTTGAGGTGGTAGTG
>CALXKG010000238.1 GCA_944388825.1 uncultured Clostridia bacterium
CTTTACCCAAAGCTCTCTTGGCATCACCGGTCCGATCTTCAATGAAGACGCAAAAATCTACTCCGAATCCTATCAGTGGGTTCTGGACTACTACGAAGAATCGATCGAACCTTACATCGTGGAAAATATCTTCCAGAATTTCCCGGAAGATTATACCTCGTACTCCGATCTTCAGACGGCTAACTCGGAAGTCCATGATCAGTATACATGGCCAATCATCCGCGGCTCTGTAGATGATCCGGTTACGGCGCTGGCAGACGCCAATGCCCGGAAAGATGCCGCCGGACGTCAGGAAATCCTTGAAAACGTCAAGGAACAGTTTGATGTCTACGTTGCCGGACTGGAAGGCGGTTCGGGCGATGCTTCCGCTGATGAAGCAGGCGATTGAAATATCACCCCTTCCATTTATCATTCAAAAGTAGTATCATAATCCTATGGGCGGCGGAGGGAAACCCTTCCGCCGCACTTTTTTCAGAAAGAGGGTAGTCTCATGCAAAACAAGTTCTTCACCGCCGAAAAAATCCTCCCCCATGTCACCCGCATCGCCGGGATGGGCGGGGAACTCTGCTACCTCGTCGAAGGGGAAGAGCGGGCGCTTCTGATCGACGGGCTGACGGGCGTCGGGAGCCTCCGTGCGTTCGTCCGGGAGCTGACCGAGCTGCCGGTAGCGATGGCCGCGACCCATGGGCATATCGACCATGTCGGCGCCGCCTGGGAATACGGGGAGCTGTTCATCCACCCGGATGATATCGCGCTGATGTATACCCCCACCCATTCAGGTATTGAAGGGCGGCTGGCGTTTGCCTCCGCGCCGAACCCGGCGGCGGGCGAGAAGCGCACCGCGCCCACCCTGCGGGACGTCCCGCCGCCCCGGCCGGTGAAAACCTACCCAATCTACGACGGGGATATCTTTGACCTGGGCGGGGTCAAGCTGGAGGTGATCGCGGTCCCCGGCCATACCAGCGGGACGGTCGTCTTCCTCGACCGGGCGGCCCGGGTGGTCTTTTCGGGCGACGCCTGCAACGCCAACACCCTGCTCTGCGGCGCCGGGGCGACGTCGATCGAGGAGTACCGGGAAAGCCTGTACCACTTCAAGTCCTTCCAGGACGCCTTTGACGTGATGTACGGCGGGCATGGGGCGATCGCCGTCCCGAAAACGATCATCGACGACGGCATCGCGATGTGCGGGCGGATCATCGCGGGCAGCGACGAAGCGGTCCCGACGCCGGCGATCGAAGGGGGTATCGCCTATCTCGCGTCGGCGCGGGGGGAGAACTACCTGCCCGCCTGCGGCGGATACTGCAACATCATGTACAGCAGGGAAACCATCCATAAGCGGCCCCACCCCGCGATCAAGGGGGAGCCGAACCTCTACCGGTAAGCCAACAGGAGGCGCATCCATATGGAAAACAAATTCTTTACCGCCGGCAAAATCTATCCGAACGTCACCCGCATCGCCGGGATGGGCGGGGAGCTCTGCTACCTCGTCGAAGGGAAGGAGCGGGCGCTGCTGATCGACGGGCTTTCGGGCGTCGGGAGCCTCCGCGCGTTTGTCCGGGAGCTGACCGACTTGCCGGTCGTCCTTGTCATCACCCATGGCCATGTCGACCACGCCCCGGCGATCTATGAGTATGGGGAAGGGTACATCCACCCGGACGATATCGCTCTGATGTATTCCCCGCTCCACTCGTCGATGGAGCGGCGCTTAAACTTTGCCCTCGGCGGCAAGCGGATGGGGGCCCTCCGCACCGAACCGGACATGGCCGACGTGGTCCCCGCCGTCCCCGTCAAAACCTACCCGGTCTATGACGGCGATATCTTCGACCTGGGCGGCACCCGGATCGAGGTGGTCCATGTCCCGGGGCATACCTACGGCTCGATCGCGCTGATCGACCGGGACAACCGCGCCTGCTACACCGGCGACTGCTGCAACATGAACACCCTCCTGTTCCTCCCCGGGTCGACCACCATCGAGGAATACCGGGAAAGCCTGCTCCATTTCAAGGAAAAGCAGCCTCTGTTTGACGTCTGCTGGGGCGGGCATGGGCCTGCGTCCGTCCCGAACACCGTCATCGACGAGGGGATCGAACTCTGCGATGAGATCCTGGCGGGCACCGACGACGCGGTCGAGACCGATTACACCGGCCGCCCCTGCATCTATGCGAAGAAAAAGGGCGACCATTTCAACCGGCTGGACGGCGGGGTGATGAACATCGCCTACTCCAAGGATATGATCCATAAGCGCCCCCGCCCGGTCATCAAAGGGGAACCGAATTTGTATAAATAACCGTATACTTAAAATCCCGCATGGCGAAACGCTGTGCGGGATTTTTGCATATTTACCAATTTGTTCGGGGTAAATATGTGGATTATTTTTTTAAAATGGTAGAATCGGAAATTACTATTGGAAATGTGTAAAAAGAGTCACTTTTTATTTTGTTAATTATACCGATTTTTAAAAAAAGAAATTGTAATTATGCAAAATTTATGATATACTTTGTTCATGGATTTGCCAGAAGTTTGTTTGCTGACTGAAAGGCGTCCAGAATACGGAATAAGGAGAGAGAACATTATGCCTAAGTGTGGTCAATGCGGATATACTGTTGCCAAAAGCGCGAAGTTTTGTCCCAATTGCGGAACGAAAATCGAATCTTCTGAATCTGATATTTCTTCCATGTTGGATAATCTCGATCTCAGCTTTCTGGAACAGTCCGAGAAAAAAACGGAGCAAAAACAGACTGGCGCCCAGGCAGAAAAAAAGACCTGGTCTGTGCCGCCGGCTCCATCTGCGCAGCCCGCTCCCCGGCAGAAGCAGACGAAGACAGAGCCTAAAAGCAGCAGTTGGTGGCCTGCTACCAACCGGATTCAGGACCTTTGCGGAAGCGGCGCCTGTCTTTGGCTGTCCATTGTCATGACGGTTATGCTGATTGCGCAGTTTCCGCTGCTTCCGCTTCTCAACGGATATTTCGCTTTACCTATAATTGTCAAAATGCTTGTTAATCTGCCTTTGATTTTAATTTGCGCCGGCTGTTGGATTTGTTATACCGGGGGACGAAAAAACGCGCTTACCTCCACCGGTCTTTCCCTGATAGAGGGCGTATTGACTTTCTTGAAATGGACCGGCAGTCTTGTCTTTTTTGCCGGAATGGCTTTTGTTATTCTGATGACCATAGAATTCGTTTTTAGACGTGGCAGACAGATGTTTTTTGGTTTGAGCCTTTTTCTCATTGTCCTTTTCGCTGTTATTATCTGGCTGAACTTTAGGTATTGGAACGAATTGAGAGGAACTGTCAGGGATGCCAAGGCGGTGTTGCAGGGCAAATCCGGACAGCAGGGGAGAAGGATCAAGGCTGGTCTGTACAGCGCTGTTTTGCTGATTATTAGCGCAATTGGAACATTTTTAGTTCAGCTTTCCATCCAGGGGCTTAATGTTGTAGCGAGAATGTCGGTGTATGGCGCCATTTCTTACATCGATCCTGATACGCTGGATATCATTTTTCAAGTTCTGGAATGGCTTCCGAGCGTCAATCTGGTCGGCGTTTTTGCGGAACCTCTGGTTTCCCTGCTTTCCGCCGTTATCCTTCTCAAACTTCGTTCCTGCCAGACTGAATGGGTGGGTTAAACGGGAGAATCTGCCAATAAAATCGAGTCTCCTTCGGGCATAAAAAACAGCTTTCCGGAAAGGTACAGGCGGCATTTTACCGCCAACCTTTCCGGAAAGCTGTTTTTATCGTCCCGCAGGGACACCGTCATGTTCCCCGAGGGGATCGAACTCTGCGATGAGATCCTGGCGGGCACCGACGACGCAGTCGAGACCGATTACACCGGCCGCCCCTGCATCTATGCGAAGAAAAAGGGCGACCATTTCAACCGGCTGGACGGCGGGGTGATGAACATCGCCTACTCCCGGGAGATGATCCACAAGCGGCCCCACCCGGCCATCCAGGGAGAGCCGAACCTGTATAAATAACGACAATACCCCCTGCACAGCGCTGTGCGGGGGGTGCCGGGAAAAACAATTGAAAACGCCCTCCCCTTTCCATCCGCCGCAGGCGGGAAAGAGGGGAAGGCGTTTTCTTTTTTAAGGTTCAAGCAGCAGCGGGAAAGCCTGCATACAGTGTTCAATTTCCGCTTTGTCCCCCAGCGCCGGAATGCCGCCCGGCCGGGAAGCGGTCAGCGAACCCGCGCCGTTGGCAAACCGGCAGATGGTTTCCAGCTGCTGCTCCGTCAGCTGTTCCAGCGCCGCGCGGCTGCTGCATCCCGCCGTGTACAGCCCGTAGAGGAACGCGCCCCAGAAACTGTCCCCGGAGCCGGTCGTATCCACCACTTCCGTATCATATGTCGGCACCCGCACCAGCCGGCCCCCGGATAAAAAGGCGCAGCCCGCCGCCCCCAAAGTCGCGACGGCCGTGTGGACGCCCATTTCCCCGAGCGCTTCCAGCCCGCTTTCCAGCCCGGCCCGCCCTGTCAGCATCTCCAGTTCTTCTTCCGAAACCTTGCAGATATCGCAGAGCGAAAGGCCCTCCCGCATCCAGCGGATGCCTTCCTCTTCCGAATCCCAGAGCGGCGGCCGCCAGTTCGGGTCATAGGAGATCAGCTTCCCGGCGTCCCGCGCCCGCCGCACCAGCGTCAGGGCCGTCGTCCGGCTGGGGTCGCCGGTGAGGGAGAGGGAGCCAAAATGCAGGATGCTGCACCGCTCGATTTCCCCCGGGTCAACCTCATCCAGTTCGAGCTGCGTGTCGGCGCCCGGCTTGCGGCAGAAGGTGAAGCTGCGGTCCCCTTCCGCGTCCAGCTGGACAAACGCCAGCGTCGTTGAATAGCGGGGGTCCATGACCAGGGCGGAAACTTCGACCTGGTGCTCCGTCAGGCAGTCTTTCAGCATCCTGCCGAAACCGTCGCGGCCGACTTTGCCGACAAATCCGGCCCGGACCCCCAGCCGCGCGAGCTGGACCGCGACGTTGGCCGGCGCGCCGCCGGGGTTCGGGCTGTACAGGAGCGGATAGCCCTCCACCTGTACCGGCGTAAAATCGACCAGCAGTTCCCCCAGTGTCAGGATATCTGCCATACCGTTCATCCCCTTCCAGATTGATCCCGCCGCGTCAATGGTAGTCGACCGGTTCTCCCGACGGGATAAAGACCACCGGGATATCGCCGACGAGCGGCTGCAGAAAGTCGCCGAAATGCTTCATACCCGCTTCTTCGGTGCGGTTGTGCCCCAGGATGATCATCCCTTTGCCCATTCCGAGCTGGGCCGCGTCCCGCACATAGGAGATGGACGTCCATTCGGTCGTCTCTCCGCAGACAAGGGTATCGATCCCGTTTGCCTCCATATCCCGCATCGGCATCAGTTCGTCCCCCAGGCCCAGCGAACCGCCGCCGACCAGGACGGAAATATGCTCCGCCTTCTGGGCCGGGTCGCCGATGATCTGCACGGCGCGCATCCCGAGCTTTTGCTTGAAGAAGCCGGCCAGCCCGCCCAATGTCGTCGCCGGGATGTCGTAGTGCCACACCCCGCCGTCCGCGCGGAGGTATTTTTCCCAGCCCATTTCCCTGATCCACCCATGGTAGATCAGATCCGGCTGATGGAAATGCATCCGGTCATGGGAGCGGTAAATGGTAATGCCGTTTTCTTCGATCAGCTTTTTCTTTTCCAGGACGGAAGGGGCGTTCCGCAGCCAGTCGTACTCCGGCCCGGCGACGGCCTACCCCTTTTCTTCGCCCCAGAGGGGAAGGGAGAGGCCGTTGTGCCAGGTCGGTTCATGGGTGATGATCAGGTTGACGCCCTCCCGGGCGACCCGCCGGATAACTTCCACGTCCGCCATGAAAACCGACGCGATTTTGGTCACTTCCGCTTCAGGATCGCCGATGTGGTAAAAATCACAGGTATTTTCAAAGGGCAGCGGGATGGCTTTTTCAATGGCGGCAATAACCTCTTTGACTTTCATATGCCTCTCCCCTCCGGTCAAACGGATTTTACGGCGATCGCGGGCGCGACATCCCGCTTGAGGAAGCCGCCGACGATCTCGTCTTCGGTAACTACGCACCGGTCTCCCGCAAACTGGAACGCGAGTTCCTTTTCAAAACAGGTTTCGACCCAGCGCGCACGAATGGCAAAGGTGTCCTCCGCTTTCCAGTACCCCGACAGGCAGACCTGGGAAACCAGCCCGGCGGGCAGGATATTCAGCGTCCTGCGCCCGTCGACCGCGACGTTGAGAAGATGGTCTTTCCCGTCGATCGAACAGGCAAGCTGTACGCACCCGTTTTCGCCGGGCGCAAACGAAAAGGCGGTCAGGCCGCCGCCGGGCGCTTCGCCCATCATCGCGCCCAGGATCGGGTTTTCAATGTGGATGCTGCCGGAGGCAACGGTAAACCCGCATTCCGGGAAACGCCCATACGGCGCATAGGGCGCGGCAGGGATCGCCAGCATTTTCATCCGGAGGGCCAGCGCGTCGGACAGCGGTTTGTTTTCCGGCATCATGGCCGTCTCGGGGTCGATCTCGTCCAAAAATTCCCAGCAGACGTTTAAGGTCTCCTGCGCCCAATGGGCGCCGGTGGCCGTCTCGTTGATTGCGATCAGCAGGTCGCGGGAAGGGTCGACGATCGTAAACTGGCCCATCGCGCCGTCCGCGCGGTAGACCCCTTTCGGGCGGCACATCCAGATCTGGTAGCCATAGCCGACAAAGTTGTCCAGGGCGGGCGGGTTGTTGATCGCTTCCGTCGCCGAATCGTTCTGGTTGGTCGTCGCGCGTTTGACATAGTCGGCCGAAAGGATGCGTTCGCCCTCCCAGACGCCGCCGTCGGCATACAGCTTCATCAGCCGGAGGTTGTCCTCGGTGGTGGCCAGCATCCCGCCGCCGCCGACCGGCGTCCCATCGGGCATACGGCCCATCCGGAGGTTGCCGGCGTCGATGCCGATCTTATCAAAAAGGCGCGGCTTTAAATAGTCCATCATATCCTCACCGGTCTTCTTTTTGACGATCGCCGAAAGCAGGGTCGACCCGGTCGAGTTGTACATATACGCGGTGCCGGGGGTGTGGACGACCGGCGTGGCCAGGAAATCGCGGATCCAGTCTTTGGTGGGCCGGGGCATCTCTTCCATCCCGCAGCCCATCGACAGGACGTTGTGGACGGTCAGCTTCTGCAGGTTCTCGCTCGGGTTTTCCGGCGCAAACTCCGGGAAAATGTCGATGACCCGCTCGTCCAGGCTGAGCTTGCCCTCGGTGGCGGCGATGCCGACCGCGGTCGCGGCGTAGGTCTTGGTGTGGGACTGCAGGCCGTGCCGGAGGCCGGGCGCATAAGGCGCCCACCAGCCTTCCGCGCAGACTTTGCCCCGGCGCATGATCATCAGGCCGTGCATTTCGGTAAAGCCGCTTTCCAGTTTGTCGAGGAAGCGGCCGATCGCGGCGCTGGAGATCCCGACGGCTTCAGGGGTGCATCTGGGGAATTCTTTTCTGTTCATGGTAAAACCTCATTTCTGTCGCGGCGCCGGCGGCGGGAAAGCCCCGCCCCGGCGGATGGGAAACGGCGGTGCAGCGGGTGGCCCCGGCTCAGCCTTTGACCGCGCCGATGACGACGCCTTTAATGAAATACTTCTGGATAAAGGGGAATATGATGATGATGGGCAGGACCGCCACCACCGCGATGGCCATACGGATGGATGTCGAAGGCATCTGCGACGTGTCGATATTGCCGACCGCGCTGGTAATGCCGGACCCGGACTTCAGATACTCGATGTTCTGCATCAGGCGGTTGAGCAGGTTCTGGATGGAAAAGAGGGCCGTATCGTTGATGTAGTACAGGCCGTTGGTCCAGTCGTTCCAGTAGGCCAGGCCGACAAACAGGCCGACGGTCGCCAGTACCGGCGTCGAAAGCGGCAGCATGATCCGGAAGAAGATGGTCAGCTCCTTCGCCCCATCCAGCTGGGCCGATTCGATCAGCGACACGGGGATGGAGTTGGTAAAGTAGTTGCGCAGCAGGAAAATGTTAAACGCGCCCATCAGGAAGTTGGGGATGATCAGCGCAAAAATGGTGTCGCGGATGTGGAACACGCGGGTCCACATGATGTAGGACGGGACCAGGCCGCCCGAAAAGATCATCGTAAAGAAGACAAAAAAGGCCAGGAGGTTCCGAAAGCGGAAATCCTTGCGGGACATCGGGTAGGCGAGCATGGGGGAAATGATCAGGCTGACCGCAGTCCCGATGACCGTAACGACAATGGAAACGCCATACGCGCGCAGGATGGTGCCGGCTTTTGTGAAAAGGTATTCATAGGCCGCGCCGCTGAAGACTTTGGGCCAGAACTGATACCCGCTGACGGCCAGCGTGTTTTCTTCGGTGAGCGAAGCGGAGATGATCAGTACAAACGGCGCGAGCGCAAAAATGGTTAAAATGGTGAGAAAGACAAACGCAAAGATCTGAAACGCCTTTTCACCACGCGTCTTGATTTCATGCATACCAAAGCGTCCTTTCGTTTAGAAGAGTGCGTTGTCCGGGTCGACGTGGCGTACCAGGAGGTTTGCGCCCAGCACCAGCACAAAGCCGACGATCGACTGTAAAAAGCCGGCGGCAGCCGACATCCCGATGTCGTTGCGCTCCATCAGGGCGCGGTAGACATAGGTATCAATCGTCTGGGTCGTGCTGTACAGGGTGCCGGAGTTCATCGGGACCTGATAGAAAAGGCCGAAGTCGGAATTGAAGATGCGCCCAACCGCCATCAGGGTCATGATGATGACCGTCGGCTTCAGCATCGGGAGGGTGATGTTGACGATCTGATGGAACTTGCCGGCGCCGTCGATCTTTGCGGCTTCATAGATGCCCCTGTCGATGCCCGCGATATTGGAAATGTAGATGATCGAACTGTAGCCGACATTTTTCCAGATATACACGACCATCAGGATGACCGGCCACGCGCCGGGTTCCGAATACCAGGAAACCGGGTCGATGCCAAAGGCGCTTAAGAGCGTCATGTTGATAAAACCGGATGCGGCGTTTAAAAACGCATACCCGATATAGGCGACAATGACCATCGAGACGAGGTTGGGGAAGACCATGCCGGCCTGGTAGATCTTGGCGAAGACATTGGCCCCCATCTCGCTGAAGAGGATCGCGACAAACACCGAAAGGACGGTGCCGATGGTGATGAAGGCAAGGTTGTACAGGAGGGTATTGCGGATCATGATAAAGGCATCGTCGGTCGCAAACAGGAATTTGAAATTCTGAAAGCCGCACCAGTCGCTTCCGAAAATACCCTTGGCGTAGTTGATGTTTTTAAAGGCGATAAACAGCCCGAACATCGGGATATAGTTGTTGATGATCAGATAGATCGCGCCCGGAAGGCACAAAAAGATCAGCGGCAGATCCTTTTTCAGCTGCAGCCTGCCAGCGGTTTTCGCTTTGGCCATAACGGTAATTCCTTCTTTCTTACGGACAGCAGCCCGGAAAACCCGCCGCAAAGCAGCTTCCATATGCAATGCGGCGGGCTTTCGGCGCTGGGCGTATTGAATTATGCAGTCCCGGCGGAACTTCCGGCGGGATCAAGCGGCGGGTCAGCCGCTTTCAGTCAGCCCCCATCGGTTTAATTGGACGCGCGGGAAGCGAGCCATTCGTCCAGCTGCGCCTGTTTTTCCGCGATAATATCGTTCAGGCCAGCCGATTCAAGAGCGGAATTAAATTCGTCAATGGTGGTGGAAGGATCCAGTTCGCCGTTGGTCAGCGCGTTGAAATACTGGGTGATCACATTGTTCACCGAAGAGACCTGGGTGCGGACGTTGGTCGCGTCAAAGCTGAAGCCGAACGCGGGAGATTTGACCGCGTTGTCGATATTGGTCTGCATGAATTCCCGGTCGGCAAGCAGCAGGTCCTCGTCCACGTCCCGGCCCCACTGGATAAACTGGCTGCCGATGATGCCGCAGGTCGTGTTGGAATCATAGGTGACATTGGTGGAATCGACCCCTTCGGGGAAGGTGATGGTCTGGTCGGTTTCCTTGACATAGTCGCGGCCTTCGACGCCGTAGAGGATCGAGTTGATGACAAATTCGTCGGTGTAGAACAGGTCCAGCATCCGCAGGGCGGCTTCCGGATGTTCACAGGTGATCCCGACACAGGTGTTGACGCCGATGGACGAGGTGGTCAGATACGGCGACTCCAGGCAGACATAGTAGCTGGGGGTGGAGTTGCCGCTCAGGGAGGCGTTGGATTCCATCATTTCGGACGAGTTGCCGTACCCGCCGGTGGTGCAGAACCCGCGCCCGGCCGCTATCAG
>CALXKG010000239.1 GCA_944388825.1 uncultured Clostridia bacterium
CGACCCCATACTGGGAAGAGAGGGCGGTCGCGATCTCCTTGGCGGTAACCGCGCCGAACAGTTTCCCTTCCTTGCCCGCTCTGGCGGTGACGGTGACGGTCTTGCCGTCCAGCCGTTCCCGGTCGGCCCGCGCCTTGTCCAGTTCCACCTGGGCGTGGTGGGCTTTGGCCTCGTCCTGGATCTTTTTCTGGTTGATCGCCCCGGCCGTCGCCTCCATCGCCAGTTTTTTCGGCAGCAGGTAGTTGCGGGCGTACCCGTCGGCGGCGTTGATCAGGTCCCCTTTTTTGCCGGAACCCTTGACATCCTGTAACAAAATAACTTTCATCTGGTTTTCCTCCTGTAATCTGCCGGGACACCCGAGAGGCGCCCGGCGCCAGTTTTTATGATTGTTTTTTTGGTGCGCACCCTTCATTCCGGGCGCAGCAGACGATGCGCTTCGCCTCTGCTCAATGGGTCGAATAGTAGTCGTCGATCGTCTCGAACAGCACCGCCTTGGCCTTTTCCATCTCGACGCCCTTCATCTGGGTCGCGGCCATCGTCTGATGCCCGCCGCCGCCCATCTTTTCCATGATCAGCTGGACGTTTATAAGTCCCATGCTCCGGGCGGAGATGTTGATCGTCCCGTTCGTCTCATAGAGGACAAAGGAGGCGTCGACATCGTCGATACTCAAAAGCTCGTCCGCCGCCTGGGAAGCGACCACCCGCATATCGTCCGACGAAAAATCGCTCTGGGCGACCGCGCACTTGCGGTAGACCTGGGCGTTGGAGACGATCCGGGTCTTGCGCTGGTAGGAATCCATCGAGTTGGAGAACATCTTCCGCACGACGACGGTATCCGCCCCGGTCCGCCGGAGGTAGGCCGCCGCCTCGAAGGTGCGCACCCCCGTCCGCATCGCGAAGCTGCGGGTATCCAGCATGATCCCGGCCAGCAGCGCCTGGGCGACGACCGACGTGACCCGGCAGTCCTCGCCCATATACTGGATCAGCTCGGTCACCATTTCGGAAGCCGAGCTGGCGTAAGGCTCATGGTAAAAGATGACGGCGTTGTCGATATGGTTGACCATCTTGCGGTGGTGGTCGATGATGACGACCGTCTTGCACCGCTCGTACACCTGCGCCGATTCGACCAGGTTGGGGGTATGGGTGTCGCAGATGATCAGCAGCGTCTGGGGCGTGATCGAGAAAAGCGCCTCGTCCGGGTCGATAAACAGGTCGTGGTTGCCCTCGTCCGACTTGACCATTTCGATCAGCGTCTTGGAAAGGTTTTTCTCCCGGTCGATGACGATAAACGCCTTTTTGCCGATCGAGCGGATGGCGGTCGCCATCCCGGCCGCCGCGCCGACACAGTCGAGATCGCCGAACTTGTGCCCCATCACCAGCACCTTGTCGGACGCGCGGATCAGCTCCAGCAGGGCGTTTGCGACCATCCGGGACTTGACCTTGGTCCGCTTTTCGACCCCCTTGCTGACGCCGCCGTAAAACTCGTACATCGTCCCCATCTTGATCGCCGCCTGGTCGCCGCCCCGCCCCAGCGCCATATCCAGCGCCTGCCGGGCGGAGGCTTCGCTTTCGGAGAGGGTCTCTTCCCCGCGGCCGATGCCGATCGAGAGGGTGACGGGGTAGCCGCCGGTGTCGATCTTGCGGACGTCATCCAGCACCGAGAACCGGCTTTCGATGATCTTCTCGAGGTGCTGCTCCTCGACGACCATCATATACTGCTCGTCGTCATACCGTTTGATAAAGCTGTTGGTCATCTGGCTGGAAAACTCTTCCAGCAGGGTATCGACGGCGCTTAAGATCCGCGACTTTTCACTCTCTCTGGCCTTCTGCATTAGCTCGTTATAGTTGTCCAGCACGATCAGCATGACCGACGGCCGGGTCTTGCGGTAGAGGGCGGCGTCGTGGTCCATTTCGGTGACGTCGATAAAGTAAAGCAGGAAAAAATCCTCCTCGCCGATGGCGGCCGGCTGGTCGGAAGCGGCTTCCGGGATGCCGGCGGAGCCGGGGTGGAACCCCCGGACGTGGTAGGACTTTTCGCCGATCTGGAGCGGCACCTCCCGCCGGCAGAACTCATCCAGCGAGATGCCGGTCAGCTTACCGACGTCCTCGCCGATCATCTCCCGCCCGTCCAGCACCTCGGCCCGGAAGGACTCGCTGTACCAGAGCACCCGCCGAGACGCCCCGACCGCCATCATCGGGATCGGGAAATGGAGCAGCATCTCCTGCCGGGCGGGGTCCAGCTGGGCCGCGATGCGGGAAAGGGTCCCCCGCATATGCTTGCGGATACCCTGCAATCGGACGGCAACATAAATCCCATATGCCGCCATACAGGGGGTCAGGATATAGGCGGCCACCGGCTCGACCAGCCAGGTGACGCCCGCCAGCGCGACCCCGATCGCCGCCAGCGCCAGCATATGACCCCGGATATTCCACACCCTCGGACGCTTCATTGCAGGTCACTCCCCCCAGGCGGTTAAACTACCGCATCTTAATAGGATAATTTTATCGCAAAGCGGCCGGTTTGTCAACGTCAGGCGGCGTTTTGCCGCCGTATCGGGATAAAAAATCCCCGCCTCCAAAAGGAAGCGGGGACAGGGTTATTCGCCCAGCACGTATTCCTGATACATCCGGCTTTCCGAAATATTAATTCCTTCGTACTCTTCCGCCAGTTCGGGCGCATTGTCCAGCTTGGACTGGATTTCCGCCCGGAAATCATCCGCTTCCATCCCGTCGTAAGCGGTAAATTCATCCATACTCGCGAATGCGTACATCGTCCCGTCCGGATTGACCGCGAACATGCTGTATTCTTCGTCCACCAGGTAATAAATACCGGTTTCCGGCTCAATCTTGAGGAAAAGGACCAGTTCGTCGTTTTCCAGCGGCTTGGTCACCCCGCTGTCATGGCCGCCCAGAATGCTGAGCGTAACTGTATCCCTGTCTTCTTCTCCCTGCCAGACATTCAAAACTTCAAGTGAGTAATCGGTCAAAAGAACATTCCGCCCAGAATTGCTCACGACCTCCCGTTCAGTCCCGCTGTCTTCTACTTTGACCCGCAAAACCGCGTCCGACCACAAAAGCTGCAAGTCAAAATCCGGCTTTAACCGCATAACCTGCGAGTAACGGGGCACCCGTTCTTCCGGCAGATAGGTATGCCTTTCTTCTTTTTCGCCTGCTTCGCAGCCTGCCAGCGCCAAAACCGCCAGGCAAGCCGCTATCCATCCCATCTTCCGCATCCGCCCGCCTCCTTTTGTGTACTTTATCCAACTTCATTGTACCAATTTCCCAATAAAATGTCAATAAAAAGAGCCCGTCCCAAAGGACAGGCTCCAAAACATCAAATTTCCTGGATAATCGGCAGGATCATCGGGTCCCGCTTGGTCTTGCGGTAGATAAAGGACGACAGCGCGTCCTTGAGCCGCAGCTTGATCGC
>CALXKG010000240.1 GCA_944388825.1 uncultured Clostridia bacterium
ATCAGCGGCATCGTCGCGATGCAGAGGATAACGCTCATCACGTTGATCGCCCCCGCCTTTTTGGCGTCGCCGCCGAAGATGTCGGCCATCTGGGCGACGCTGACGGCGGCCGGGGCGGAAGCGGCCAGCACCGTCACGATCAGCACCTCTTTGGCCATGGGGAATACCGCCGTCACCCGGCTCACCGCGACCAGCAGCACAAACGCCGCCGGGTAAACCACCAGCCGCCCGAGGCTCACCCCCCAGTACCGCAGGCGGGTAAAGGCGGCTTTTAAATCGGTCCCCGCCATCAGCATCCCGATCATGAACATCGCGACCGGGCCGATCGTCCCGGCGACGGCGACGACCGTATCGGCGACGAGGGGCGGGAACTGGACGCGGAAGAGGAAGCAGAGCGCCCCCGCCGCGATCGCCAGGATGTTGGGGTTTAAGAGGATCTTCCGGATATCCGTCTTCCGCCGCCCGCCCAGCAACCGCGGCAGGTGCACCCAGACCAGCACCGTCTGGAAGGCGATGAAGGCGCAGCAGTAAAAGACGTATTCCTGCCCCAGCACGGCGGTCACCAGCGGGACGATGAGGTTGCCGCCGTTGGAGTAGACAAGCGACGCCCGCTCGACCCCGTCCAGCTTCAGCTTATCCCCCAAAAGCCTGGTCGCGGCGATATAGAGGATGTGGAGGACGACCGCCGCCGCGAGGGCCAGCAGGAGCCCCGACAGCCGCTCCGGGCTCCACTCCACCTGGAAGGCCGACAGGATCATACAGGGGCAGATGATGTAAAGGGTCAGCGACGAGAGCAGCACCGACTGCTCCGCCTTCGCCGCCCCCAGCTTGACCAGCGCGAAGCCCATCAGCACCATCAGCGCCATCGACAGGATACTTTCCAGCAGCATCAGACTCAGTTGCATAAAAAAACCTTCTTTCCCGTTTTCCGGCTTCCATTATAGCATATTTTGCCCGCTTGCAACACTCCTTTCGGACGGGAACAGGGCGGCAGGACAGGGTTTTGCTTTACAAACCGGCGGCCATGTGCTAAACTGGGGAAAAAGAAAAATGAAAGAAGGAATCCCTTTGTATACCTTCCAGAACGACTATTCCGAAGGCTGCCATCCGGCGGTGCTGGAGGCGCTCACCCGCACCAACTATGACCATACCTCCGGCTACGGGACCGACCCCTACTGCGAACGGGCGCGGGCGCTGATCCGGGAGGCATTCGGCTGCCCCGGGGCGGACGTCCATTTCCTCACCGGCGGCACCCAGGTAAACCAGACCGCCATCGCCGCCTTCCTGCGGCCGTGGGAAGCGGCGGTCTGCACCAATCTCGGGCATATCGCCGTCCACGAGACGGGGGCAATCGAGGCCACCGGGCACAAGGTGGTCACCTGCCCGTCGGAGGACGGGATTTTGACCCCGGAGATGGTGCGGGCTGCCGTCGCGGCCCACCCGGACGAGCATATGGTCAAGCCGAAGCTGGTCTATATCTCCAACTCGACCGAGGTCGGCACCATTTACGCCAAAGCGCAGCTTGCCGCCCTCCGCAAAACCTGCGGCGAGCTGGGGCTTTACCTCTACCTGGACGGCGCGCGGCTGGGCAGCGCGCTGGCGTCCAAGGAAAACGACCTCTCCCCCGCCGACCTCCCGGCGCTCTGCGACGCCTTTTACATCGGCGGGACGAAAAACGGCGCGCTGTTCGGCGAGGCGCTGGTGATTGTAAACGACGCGCTCAAGCCCGACTTCCGCTACGGCGTCAAGCAGCGGGGCGGGATGCTGGCCAAAGGGCGGCTGCTCGGCGTCCAGTTTGAGGCGCTCTTTGCCGGCGGGTTTGAAGACTCCGCCTGGCTCTCGATCGGGCGGTACGAAAACGGCCTCGCACAGAAGCTCCAGGACGGGATTGTGAAAGCCGGGTACCCGCTGCTGGTCCGCTCCCCCTCCAACCAGGTTTTCCCCATCTTCCCGGACAAGCTGGTGGAAAAGCTGGCGGGGGAATTTAAGTTTGAGGTGCAGAGAAGGTTCCCGGACGGGCAGACCTGCATCCGGCTGGTGACCTCCTGGGCGACCGAAGAGGCGGCGGTCGCCGCCTTCCTAAAAGAGATCTGACGCAAACGGCGGCGGCCCTTCGGGTGAAAGGCCGCCGCTTGTCTGTCCGGCGCTTATGTGGGACGCAGGGCGTTTACCCCTGCCGGAGGAGCTTCCCTTCGGTCGAGAGGACCGCCACCGTCACCGGCAGCGCCTTCCCGGAGAGGAGGGCCGCCCGGCGGACGGCGTTTTCCAGCCCGCCGCAGCAGGGCACCTCCATCCGGGCGACCAGGACGGCGCGTATCTCGTTGCGGCGGAAGATCTCGGAGAGCTTTTCGCTGTAGTCCACCGGGTCCAGCTTGGGGCAGCCGATCAGCACCGCCCGTCCGCCGATGAAATCCCGGTGGAATCCCGCACAGCGGAAAGCGGCGCAGTCGGCGGCGACCAGCAGCTCCGCCCCGTCGAAATACGGGGCTTTGGTAGGGGCCAGCCGCAGCTGCACCGGCCAGTTGGCAAAGGGCGGGACGGGTCCTTCCGCCGGTACCGGTTTCGCGGCCTTGGCCGCCAGCACCGCCGCCTCGTCATAGGCGGGGGCCTCCCGCTCCTCAAAGGAGATGGCGTCCGCCGGGCAGGCCGGCAGGCAGTCCCCCAGCCCGTCGCAGTAGTCCTCCCGCAGGAGCCTGGCTTTGCCGTTTACGATGCCGATCGCCCCTTCGTGGCAGGCGGACGCGCAGGCCCCGCAGCCG
>CALXKG010000241.1 GCA_944388825.1 uncultured Clostridia bacterium
GGTCCTCGACCACGGCCGGATCATCGAACGCGGCACCCACGAAGACCTGCTCAAGCTCAAAGGCACCTACTATCAGCTGTATACCGGCGCGCTCGAACTGGATTAAACGCTTATCCGCCCTCCCCGGGAGACCGGGGAGGGCTTTTTCCATATGCCGCCTGTCCCGCGGAAGCCCCCTCCCTTGACATTCCCCCGCAATATAGTATAATCTATATAGTAAAAGCGGAAAAATGGGGAGGGGGAGCGGTATGGAACTGTCCAGCCTGGCCGGTTACGCCAGAGATAAGCATCATCTGCGGGAAGAGCGCAAATGGCCGGCATTCCCGTCCTTTTCGGCCCTGACGGACCCCGAGACGGGGGAGTGGTTCGCCCTGCTGATGCGGGAGTGGGACGGCGAGGCCGGGCTGGAGCTGCAGCGCTGCGACCTCAAATGCGGGCGGGAGGCGCTGCGGGACTGCCGCGCCCCCTGCCTGACCCGCCCCTTCCGGATGAAGGGGGAAAACTGGGTCGGGATCGAGCTGGAAAACGCCGACCCGGAGACCGTTTTCCGCCTGCTGGACCGCGCCGTTTCCGCCGGCCGGCAGCGGGGGTTTACGGTCGTCCTCGCAAGCCGGCTCCCGCAGCAGGAGCCGCCCCCCTCCGCCCCCGCCCCGCAGCCGGACATCCCGGACAAGCTCCGGCAGATGGCCCGCCTCTACCAGTTCGGCGATACATTCCAGAATAAGTGCGAAAACTTCTGCCGGCAGGGGAAGTTCATGGAGGACTACGAGGACGACGCCCCCTGGGACGGCGCGCTCCAGCGCTATTTCCCCACCTACCACGACCTGAACCTCCGCCAGCTGCGGGGGTATTTCACCTGGCGGGCGGGCGTAAGGCGGGGGGAATTTGCGCCCGCCCCGGCCTCGATGGCCTACATCTACCTTTACGAGCTGTTAAACGGGATCGGCGCGTCAGGCCCGGACGACGCCCTGCGGAAGATGCGGGATTTTGAAGCCGGCTTCCTCGATCCCGGCATCGGCGACCCGGATATCCGCAAAAACCTCCGCCGCTGGATGCTGGAATACGCGGTCCTCCAGAACCTCCCGCCCGAGCAGGCGCTCGCCTGCGCCGACCCGATCGTCGTCCGGAAGGACAACGCCCTGACGGCCCTTCGGAACCCCTGGGAAGCGCCGGACGAAGCGGTCTTTTCCGCCCTCTGTTATTTTGAAGGCGAGCGGCTGGGGCAGTCGCCGGTTATCCAGAAGGATGAAAAAAGGGGGAAACATTTATTTGCGTCGGTCTGGCGGTTTGCGGCGGAAACGGTTTCGCCGGACGGCCGGGACTTTTTCACCGCCTGCTTCGGCGAGCGGAAGGCCTTCCAGTGGTACCCGCTGGGCAACGCCGTCTACCTGCGGCCGGAGCCGCCCGCCGACGCCGACTATACGTTAGACCCCTGCCGGGTTTACCGCTGCCACGGCGGCGTCTGGTGGGAGGAGCGGTACGACGGCCTCTTTTTCGACCGCGCCCGGCTGCACGGGCTGCTGCACGAGGCCGACCGGGCCTTCCGCCGGTATCTGAAGACCGGCCGTTACCTCCGGGCGGCGGCGGGGGAGGAATGGGCCTCCGCCTACGCCGAGCGGGCGATCGCCGAAGACCGGGAGGCGGCGCTGGAAGCCGCCCGGCCGAAGATCTCCATCGACTTCGGGCGGCTGGGCAGGATCCGCGCCGACGCGGCCGTCACCCGCGACAGCCTGCTGATCGAGACAGAGCTGCCGGACGGGGAAGGACCCGCCCCCGTGCCGCCTGCCCCCGAACCGCCCGCTCCGCCGGAGCCTTCCGCCGTCCCCGGCCTGCGGGCCGAAGACGCGGCCATTCTGCGGATGCTGCTGCGGGGCGAGCCGGTGGGGGATTATATAAGGGAAAACCGCCTGATGCCGTCGATCGTCGCCGACCGGGTCAACGAGGCGTTTTATGAGGAAACCGGCGACAACGTCCTCCAGTCGGACGGCAGCGCCCTGACGCTGGTCGAGGATTACCGGGAGGACGTCCTGCAACTTTTGGGAGGGAAAGCGTAGATGAACCAGGAAAACCGCAAAGTGCCGCGGCGGATCGCCCAGGCCGTCTTAAATTCGCTCAAGGGCGGCGTCGTCCCGCGGATCGGCCTGCCGTATATCGCCGTCGGGCGGAAAAACGAGATCGAGGCGCTGCTGCACGACGTCGACATCATCGCCGAGGGGGGCGCTTCCTTCCGGTTTATTGTCGGGCGGTACGGGTCGGGCAAGAGCTTCCTCATCCAGACCATCCGGAACTATGTGATGGACCGGGGGTTTATCGTCGCCGATGCCGACCTCTCGCCCGAGCGGCGGCTGCAGGGGACGCGGGGCCAGGGCCTCGCGACCTACCGGGAGCTGATCGGCAACCTCTCCACCAGGACCAAGCCGGAGGGCGGCGCGCTGCCGCTCATCCTCGACCGCTGGATCAGCGGCGTCCAGGCGGAAGCGGCGGCCGAGACCGGCCTTTCCCCCGGCGACCCGGCCCTGACGGCGGCGGTCGACCGGAAGATCGTCGCGGTCACCTCCGCCGTCAGCGAGCTGGTCCACGGCTTTGCGTTCGCGCAGCTTTTATCGGTCTACTACCACGCCTATATAGACGGCGACGACGGGCGGAAGGGGAAGGTCCTCCGCTGGTTCCGGGGGGAGTACGCCCTGAAAAAGGAGGCGAAGGAGGAGCTGGGGGTCAACATCCTCATCACCGACGACGACTGGTACGAGTACCTAAAGCTGTTCGCCGTCTTTTTCCGGATGGCCGGGTACGCCGGCATGATGGTCATGGTGGACGAGCTGGTCAACCTCTATAAGATCCCCAACAGCATCACCCGCCAGTACAACTACGAAAAGCTGCTGACGATGTACAACGACGCCCTCCAGGGCAGGGCCCGCTATCTCGGCATCATCATGGGCGCGACCCCCCAGGCGGTGGAGGACAAACGGCGGGGGCTCTACAGCTATGAAGCCCTCCGCTCCCGGCTGGCCGAGGGGAAGTTCTCCCGCCCCGGCGCCCGGGACCTGCTGGCCCCGGTCATCCACCTGGA
>CALXKG010000242.1 GCA_944388825.1 uncultured Clostridia bacterium
CGGGGCAGAGGGCGATCCCTTCGCCCGGTAGGAGCCACATATCCCCTTCGTCCTTCCCGCAGCCGGCGCAGTTGCCGGTGTCCGGCTGGAAGCCGGAAAGGCCCATCAGCTTCAGCTCGTAGACCGCCTTTAAAAAGGCGGGGGATCGCTTTTTCTTTTCCAGCAGGAAAAGGGTGTTGAGCAGCAGCCGCAGCGTCTCCGCCCCCATCTCTTTCTGGGGCATCAGCGCCCGGGTCAGCGCGCATAAGTATCCCGCGAGGGAGAGGGCGCGCAGGTCTTCCCGCAGGCCGAAGAAGTTTTCCTCCAGATCGGCCGAATCCAGAAGGGTGCGCACCCGTCCCTCCATCAGGCAGAACTCGCTGTAGGCGAGCACTTCGCAGCAGGCGGCCAGCTGGGACTTCTTCCGCCCCGGGTTTTTGGCCAGCACCTGCATCTGCCCGAAGTCAGAAGTGAGCAGGGTCAGTATTTTGTCCTGGGAACCATACGGCGTCTGCGCCAGTACGATCCCGTGGGTTTTGAGGAGAATGGCAGACGCCTCCTTCCGTCCCGTACCCCTGCCGGCCGACCGACAGCAGCGAACGGATATCCGGCAGCGAGTCGGGGGCCGGGGGCGGCACCGGGATCTCAAAGGGGATGTTCGCGGGCGACGGGCGGGCGGGGAGCTTGTCCGGGGACTGCGGGTCTTGACGCTCTTTCATACGGATACCTCCTGTAAATGGTTTACAGGGGTAGCGTTTGCAGGCGGGCGGTCAAATATACAGTGGAAATAGATGTGCCTGTTTGGCGGACAGGGTCAGCTTTCCTCGTCGTACTGAAGGCCGACCGCCTTGATGGCCGACTCGTCGTTGCGCCAGTCGTTTTTCACCTTGACCCAGCACTTGAGGTTGACGCGGGTATCGAGGAAGTTTTCCAGGTCATGGCGGGCTTCGCTGGCGATTTTTTTCAGCATCGCCCCGCCTTTGCCGATGATCATCCCCTTATGGCTTTCCCGTTCGCAGTAGATGGTCGCCTCGATGTCGAGGATATCGGGGTTTGTCTCCCGTTCCCGCATCTTTTCGATGGTGACGGCGGTCCCGTGGGGCACCTCGTCCCGCATATTCCGCAGGATCTTCTCCCGGATGATCTCCCCGGCGATCGTCCGCTCCGGCTGGTCGGTCAGGGTGTCCTCCGGGAAGTAGAAGGGCCCTTCCGGGCAGGCCTTTTTCAGCTCCTCCAGCACCAGCCCGACCCCGTCCCGTCCGGTCACGCTGACCGGGACGACGGCGGTGAAGGGGTAGAGGGGGGTGAGCGCCCCAATCCGGGAGAGGACCTTTTCCCGGGGGACCAGGTCGATCTTGTTGATGACGAGGATGACCGGCAGCTTTTTCGCTTTAAAGTCTTCGATCAGGGTCATTTCCTGCTCGTTTAACTCCCCCTCCGGCTCAACCAGGAAGAGGATGAGGTCGACCTCGCCGATGCTGGACTCGACCACCCGGTTCATATGCCCCGACAGCTTGGTCTTCGGCTTATGGAAGCCCGGGGTGTCGAGGAAGCAGAACTGGCAGTCCCCGTCGGTCAGGACGCCGAGGATCCGCGTCCGGGTGGTCTGGGGGCGGGAGGAGACGATCGCGATCTTTTCCCCTAAAAGGGCGTTTAACAGGGAGGATTTCCCGACGTTCGGCTTGCCGACGATGGCGGCGAAGCCGGATTTGGTCTTTGTATTCATGGAGGTTCCTTTCGGGAGGGGGTGTTTATGGATTATGTCCTGGGCGCAGCCGTGAGCGGTTTGGGAAGCGCGGGGAGCTGGCCCTGGACTTCTTACTGCGCCTCGTGGAGGGGAAACCGGGCTGAACGGCCGGATGGGGCTTCCTGCGTCATTCCCCTTTGGGTTTTTCCGGGTAGCGGAAGGTGAAGAGGTAGCCGGCAAAAATGAGCGCCAGAAAAACCGCCAGCCTCCAACTGGTCAAAATCAGCAGGAGGGTGTCGGTCAGCTTTGGGAAGTGGAAAAAGAGGGCGGCCCCGACAGCGGCAGACGCCAGCGCCCCCGCCAGCACCGCCCCGGCGGCCAGGTCCTTTGCCAGGCCCGCCAACGGGTGGTATCCCGGGGAGACGAGGTCAGTGAGCGCTTCGACGGCGGAATTGACCATCTCCAGTGCCAGTATACCCCCGATCGTAAAAAAAAGCAACCCATACTCCGCCGCGGTCAGCCGGTAGACAAGCGCAAAAGCGGTCACCAGCGCCGCGGCGCTTAGGTGGAACCGCATATTCCGCTGCCGGATTGAGGCTCTGATGCCGCGGCCGGCGTACAGGAAGCTCCTGAAAAAGGGGCGGTTAGAATTTTTCATCATCCATAACGTAGCTGGCGCCCCGCGGGAGGCCCAGCATCGTCATGACCGTTTCTTCCTTTTCCCGCATATGGACGGCTTCTACCCCGCCGTTTACATGGTCGTAGCCCAAAAGGTGGAACATCGAGTGGGCGGTCAGGTACCCCACCTCCCGCTGGAGGGAATGGCCGTACAGCTCCGCCTGTTCGACCGCCTTGGGCATCGAGATGACGATATCCCCCAGCATCGCGGCGCCGGTCGCCTCGTTGTGGTCGTAGACGCCGTTTTCCCCCAGCGGGAAGGAGAGGACGTCGGTGGCGGCGTCGATATTGCGGTGCTGCTTGTTGAGCTTGCGGATCTCGTCGTTGTCGACAAACGAGACGGAGATCTCCGCGTCCTCGCTGAAGTTTTCCAGCCGCAGGGCGGCGTTGCAGGTCCGCCGGACGAGCAGGCGGATACCGGTCGGGATCTTGACGGCGTTCTGGCGGTTGGAGATGATGACTTTTACCTTATTCATGGCGTTTGGATTTGCCCTCCTCGTAATAACGGTCGTATGCTTTGATGATATCCTGTACCAGTTTATGCCGGACGACGTCTTTTTCGGTGAACCGGACGATCGCGATATCGTCGACCGACTTTAAAACCCTGGTCGCTTCGATGAGGCCGGAGACCTTTCCCTCCGGCAGGTCGATCTGGGTGATGTCGCCGGTGACGACGATCCGGGAGCCGAAGCCCATCCGGGTCAAAAACATCTTCATCTGTTCGCGGGTGGTGTTCTGGGCCTCGTCCAGGATGATGAAGCTCTCATCCAGCGTCCGCCCCCGCATATAGGCGAGCGGCGCGACTTCGATCGCGCCCCGCTCCTGCAGCTTCTGGAAATTTTCCGCCCCTAAAAAGTCAAACAGCGCGTCATACAGGGGGCGGAGGTAGGGGTCGACTTTGTTTTGCAGGTCGCCGGGCAGGAAGCCCAGCTTTTCCCCCGCCTCGACCGCCGGGCGGGTCAGGATGATCCGGGCGACAGCCCCCGAGCGGAAGGCTTTGACCGCCATCGCGACCGCGAGGTAGGTCTTGCCGGTGCCGGCCGGGCCGACGCCGAAGGTGATGGTGTTCTGTTCGATCGCTTTGATATACCGTTTCTGCCCGACCGTTTTGGGCGCCACCGGCTTGCCCCGCTGGGTGATGCAGATGGTGTCGGCCGAGAGCTTTCTGGCCTCCGCCGCTTCGCCGCCCCGGGCCGCGTCGAGGGCGTACCGGATGGACACTTCATCCGGTACGCCGCCCGCCTGGAGCTGGGAGAGGATATTTTCCGCCGCCGCGAGGCAGACCGCGACGTCCTCCGCCTCGCCGGAGATTTTCAGGGTATCGTCCCGCACCACCAGGTTGACCGGGCAGTATTTCATCAGGGTGTTGAGGTTCCCGTCGAGCAGGCCGCAGAAGGCGGACAGCTCGTCGTTATTTTGAAAAGTAAGCGTTTGTTCAGTCAGACTTTGTCACTCCTATGATCCGGAGGGCATCCTGCCCCCATATTTTGCCTTTCCGGGACCTTTTTGGTTCAGATCCCCTAATTACTAGTATTATACCATAAAAATTGTGTTTTGTACCTATATTATTTGCACAAAATTTTCACGAATTTTTTTCTTATCCCGCAGTAGTTTGATCATCCGCCGGGTTGGGGACGATTTCCACCCGCCGGGGGGAAGCGATGTCCATCTCGGCCAGGTAGTTTACCGTCAAAACCCCGACCCGGCGGCCCTTCTGCTCCTCCACCCGGAAGACCTCTTCCCGGCTCAGGACGGCGGCGTCCGCGAGGTTTTCCGCCTCCCAGTCCCGGGCCGCTTCCCGCAGGGTCCGCACCGCCTCCGTCTCGGTAAACTGCCGCCCGGTTTCATGGTACCCTTCCCGCCGGATGGTGGTGAGGCCGAGCGGCAGCCGGACGCCGAACAGGGTGAGCGGGCCGGCGCTCCGCTGCTCCTCCCAGAGCGGCTCTTCCGTCTCCGGCAGGGCGAGCGGGTCCCCCGGGCCTTTGAAGAGGAAGGCGGCTGTCTGCCGCAGGGCGCGGGAGAGGGCGGAAAAGGCCTTCTCCGCCCCTTCCGGCAGGTAGAGGGGGATCTCCCGCCCGAACAGGCCGAGGGCATAGCGGGTCTCCGTCTCGCCGGTATAGACCCGTTCGGTCTGGGTAAGGGGGAGGGTAAAGGTGTGGGAAAACTTTGCCTCGGCGATGACGGCGGCGTCGGCGTGGACGTAGCGGAGCTTGCCGTCGGCCGACTCGGTCACGCCGGTGACGATCTGCTGGCCTTTGCCGACCGTTTCGCCCACCTTCACCCGCTCCTGCCCGGCGTAGACCTCCATATAAACGATCTTCCCGGTCTCGGCGGCGTAGATATCGCAGGGGTCGGTCGGGCGCAGGGCGGGCGGGGTGTGCATCTCGTGGATGTTGATCTCGACCAGCGCCCCCACCCGGTTGACCGCGCAGATGGCGACGCCCGGCACCTCTTCCCGGATGTGGGCGGCTACGCCGGCGGTGTCGAGGGTGGGGAGGAAGCGCCCGATCGAAAGCCCCGCTTCCGCCGCGACCGACCGGATCAGGGCGGGGTCGAGCGATTCCAGCCCGGTCACCTCTATCCGCCAGGCAAAACACTGGGAAAAGAGCAGGAGCGCGACCGTCAGGACCGGCCAGAAGGCCAGCCCCACCCGCCGGCGGTACCGGGTAAGCAGGCGGGAAAAGCGGCCGTCCTGCAAAGGGGAAAGGACGCCCCCTTTTTGCGCCGCCAGCGCCCGCGCCTCCGGAAGGCTGGACGACCGGACGAAGCAGCGCCCGTCCGCCGCCGCCCGTTCGACCGGGACCCCTGCCCCGGCGCAGGCGTTGAGGAATGCGGGCAGGTCCCCGTCCAGGCGGCAGAGGGTAAAACCGGGCGCATGATTGAGCAGGGCCATGTCGATCACCTCCAACAGCAGGGCCGGAAGGCGGGGAATGGGAGCCCCTTCCCCGGCCGTTCCCATGTATATGCGGCGGGCGGGGCGAATATAATGCCGGGAAAGGGGGAGTTGGATGGGAAAGCAGAACCGCTTTCTGGATCAGCTGCACATGGATACGACGTCCCCCTTCCAGCTGTGGGACAACGGGGTCGCCTATACCGAAAGCTGCCGGGGCATCCTCGACATCGGGGAGGGGTTTATCCGGCTGAAGCTGGGGAAGCGGGCGGTGACCGTCTGGGGGGACGGGCTGGAGGTGGCGAGCTTTCAGGACGGGCGGCTGCTGCTGCGGGGCAGGATCGTCCGGGTCGATTTTGACGGATGAGGGGGAGAAGATGGACAGACGGTTCGAGAGGGTCTGGGGGTTTTGTGCGGCAGCGGCGGCGGCGGGGCTGGTTTTCCGCTCCGACCTGGCGGCGGAAGGGGTGCGGGAGGGGATCGCGCTCTGCCTGCAGACGGTCATCCCGTCGCTGTTTGCGTTTATGGTGCTTTCCGGCCTGCTGGCGGGGAGCGGGGACGGGGCGGTGTTCGCCCCGTTCCGGCTGCTGGCCCGGGCCTACCGGCTGCCGGAGGAGGCCGCGCCGGCCCTCGCCCTCGGGCTCACCGGCGGGTATCCGGTCGGGGCGCGGATGGCGGCAGAGCTGAAAAAAGCGGGCAGGCTGACAGCGGAGCAGGGGGCTGCGCTCCTCTGCTGCGCCTTTGGGCCCAGCCCCGCGTTCCTTTGCGGGATCGGGGAGATGGTCTTCGGCAGCCGGAAGGTCGGGCTGGCCGTCTGGTGCGCGGTGCTGGTGGGGTCGGTCCTGGTGGGATGGCTGGCCGGCCGGGGGCTGCGGCCGGAAGAACGGCCGGCTGTCCGGGAGAGGGCGGAAAAAGCGCCTTTTTCGGAGCGGCTGGTGGGGAGCGTGCTGTCCGCCACCCGGGCGATGGGGGTGATCTGCGGGTTTACCGTCGCGTTTGCGGCGCTGCGGCGATACCTTCTGCTGCTGCCGGGCGGATGGGGGAAGTTTGCCGCCGCCTTTTGCGAGGTGAGCGTCGGGTGCATGGCGGCAGGGGAGGAAGGGTATATGGCGGCGCTGATCCTTGTGACCGGCTGCTGCTGCATGGGCGGGGTGTCGGTCTGGATGCAGAACGCCTGCTTTTTAAAGGGGAGCGGCATCCCAATGGAAAAGTTTTTCCTCTCGAGGGTGCTGCACCTTTTCTTTTCGCTGTCGGCGGTACTGCTGTTTGAGCGGCTGTTTTCGATGTCGGAATGGGCGGCGGAAAGCGTTTTTTCCAGCTTTGCGGAGGCGGCGCCGCGGATGGGGGCAGGGTCGGCGGCCTCGTCGGCGTTTCTGGTGGCCTGCTGTATGCTTCTGCTGACGGGGAAGGGCGTTTCGGTGCGCCGGAAACAGGCGCGCAAGGCGGAAAGGGGCGGATAGTCCCCAAAAAAGCCCAAAAAAAAGACCCTGTTTTCAGGGCCTCAGCTTGTCGAAAAAATAATGGTCAGGGCGCAAAATTCGGCGCTGGCGTGGAAATTACGAAGAAACGTGCGAAGATCAGAAGTTTAGGGTCAAGCCCTTTTTAAAGGGCTTGCGGGAGTGGAGAGGGCAGAGCCCTTTCCCAGGCGCTCCGTTTCCGTACTTCTGAAGTTGACCACGGCTTTGCCGCTTGAAACAAAGTGTGCGCAGCACCCAAAAAATGATCTGAAATGGATTTTTCGACAAGCTGAGTCGCTGCCCTTAAGGCAGCGACATTGTTTCCAGCTTTTTCATAATTGCAGCGCTGATGTCGGTTTGTACGTTTTGGCAGCGTTTTTCCCGCGGGCAAGGACGTCTGAGACGAGGAGGTAAAATTGGAAAACTTATCAAACATTTCGGTCATCAAAGAGATCTGCCAGAAGTTCGGGTTTTCGTTTTCCCGTTCTCTCGGGCAGAATTTCCTCATCAACCCCACCGTCTGCCCGCGGATCGCCGAAGAAGGCGGCGCGGGCCCGGGGGTCGGGGTGCTGGAGGTCGGCGCGGGTTTCGGGGTGCTGACCCACGAGCTGGC
>CALXKG010000243.1 GCA_944388825.1 uncultured Clostridia bacterium
ACGGCGCGGAGGCTTCGAGGTTCTGTTTGACGCACTCGGTGATCCGGTAGGGGAACTGGTTTTCCTCGACGGCGATGACCGCCTGCGCCAGCAGCTTCATCGCGCTGTCCTTGGGCGGGACGGAGGAATGGCCGCCTTTATGCTCGACATACAGCTCGAAATCGGCATAGCCTTTTTCCGAAATGACGATGCTAGCGATCAGCCCTTCGTACCCAAACCGGTTGCCCTTGCTGACGCCGCCGCATTCGTCGATGACACAGCCGGGCCGGATGCCCCGGTCGCGCAGGAGCTCCATCATCGCCTTGGCCGACGGCTCTTCGCCGCCCATGACCTCTTCGTTATAGCCAAACGCCAGGTAGATATCGTAGTCCGGGGTATATCCTTCGCCCAGCAGGTGCTCGACCGCCTCCATCATCGACATCAGGTTGCACTTGCAGTCGGTCGTCCCGCGGCCCCACAGCTTCCCTTCGGCGACAACGCCGGAGTAGGGGGGATATTTCCAGAGGGCGGGATCCCCTTCCGGGACGACGTCCTGATGGGCCATCAGCACCAGCGGCGCTTTGTCCGAGCCGCTGCCCTTCCAGTGGTAGAGCAGCCCCGCCTTGCCGACGATCTCCAGCGTCAGCTTCTCATGGATCAGCGGGTAGCTTTCCTTTAAGTAGTCGCGCAGCGCGTCAAATTTGGTGAAATCCATTTTGGCCAGCTCTGCATTGGAAACGGTCGGGATGCGGACCATCCCCGCCAGATGTTCCACGCATTTTTCGGCTGTTATCATCGTCGATCTTCCTTTCCTACTCCCGGGAGATTGTAAGCAATTTCTGTAAAACAGCAGGTTTATTCCGGGAAAATTATGAATTTAGTATACGCTTTTCGGAAGATTCTGTCAAGGGCAGGGGAAAATTATTTTGCTGATAGCCAGATAAGCGCCGCAGTCCACCGTCCGGGGACATTTGCGGCGTGGCCGCCGGGATGGAGGGTAAAATGCAGGTTTTTTCGGGGAAGCTGCATTTTAAGCCGGCCCACTTCGGCTCGGGTCTCTTCCCCGACCCGGCGCATCCGGGGGTTGCCGGCCTTTTCCTCCTTGCCGCCGAGGGAAAGGTAGGCCCGCCCGTCCGGCGGGGCCGGGTGGCTGTCCGCAAATTCCGCCCACCCTTCCATCCATAGGGAACCGGAAAGGGAGGCAAAGGCGGAAAAGGTTTCCCCCCAACCGGCGTGCAGCCCATACAGGGCGGTCAGCCCCGCGAGGGAATAGCCGGCAAAGGCGGGGCGGGGGAGGAGGGGATAACCCTGCCGCGCCTGTTCAAACGCCTCCGCCGCCCGCGCCAGGGCCGCGTCCGCCCCCGGGGTGAAGTCCGGCTCCCCTTCCCGCAGGGCCGGGGCCGCGAAAGGGGAGAGGGCTTCCCAGTTCCCCGCCGGGACCGCCAAAACGGCCAGCGGCGGCAGGTTTTCCCAGATCTCCTCCAGCATCCGGGCAAAATCACGCCCGGCGGGGACGCAGACGGTAAACAGCTCCCTTTCTGCCCGCTCCGGCAGGCAGAGGGCCGCCCCGGCCAGTTCGATTTTCCGCATATCGTGCCCTCCTTTTCCGTCAGGCATGGCAAAGCGCCGTTTCAGCGCTTCAGCGCCCGCAGCTTTGCCCGGGTTTTATCGTCTACCCGTTTGGATTCGCAGATCTTCTGGATGGTCTTATTGTGGGTGAACGGGTCGAGGGTGTTTTCCCGCAAAAAGGCCTCCGTCTCGCACGGGAAATGGATATAGGCGATGCTCCCGCACCAGGCGGCCCCCATCCGGGCGTAGTAGCCGGGGTGGGAGAAGGCGCGGAGCCTGTCCAGCACCCACCCGATCTCTTCCGGGACGAGATACCAGTCCAGCATCAGCACCAGCCCCGTCCGGACGGGGTATTCTTCCCCCGTATCCAGCAGCTTTCCGACCAGCGGCCGGTAAAAGGGGCGGTTTTTCCCGACCGCCCTCAGCCCGCAGCAGAACCGGTCGCAGACCGACCAGTTGTCTACCCGCGGGATAAACCGCTCTATCCACCAAAGCCGCTTTTCGTCCGGCAGCTTGACCGCCCCCACCAGCATTCCGCAGAGCATCGTCTCTTCAAAGCTCTCCGGGACGGCGGCGAAGAGCGTTTCCAGCGCCGGTTCCCCTTCCCGGGCGAGCGTTCTGGCGAGGGCCCACAGCTTCGGCAGGCGGACGCCCAGGATATTTTCCGTCCCGGGCAGCAGGCCGGAAGAAAAGGCGGCGTATGCCGGTTCCGCCATCTTTTGGATTTCCGCCCGGATCTCCCCGGCTGTCATAGTATAACTCCCTCCAGTTTCAAGAGCGCCGCTTTCAATTCAAGCCCCCCGGCATAGCCGGTCAGTTTCCCGCTTTTGCCGACCACCCGGTGGCAGGGGATGAAAATCGGGATCGGGTTGGAATGGCAGGCCATCCCCGCGGCCCGGGCAGCCTTCGGGGACCCGGCCGCCGCCGCCAGCTCGGAATAGCTGCGGGTCTCCCCATAGGGGATCTCCGCCAGCAGCTCCCAGACCCGGCGGGAAAACCCCTTGTCCGGCAGGGAAAGGGGAAGGCTGAAGGTTTTCCGGCTGCCGGCAAAGTATTCGTCCAGCTGCCGCTCTGCCTCCCGCAGGACGCCCGCGTCTTCCGGCAAAATGCGCGGCTGTTCCGGCGGAGAGAAGGTGAGTGCGGTGATTTTCCCCGATCCCGCGTAGAGCCCGAACGCGCCCAAAGGCGTCCGGACGGCGGCGGAAGAACCATTTTTCCGCATGGCAAGCGCCTCCTTAGAACTCCTTAGAAAAACGGGTGTGCGACAAACCGGACGGTATACGGGCCGCTGCCGTCTTCCGGGCAGGCATTCAGCGTCCAGCCGCTGCCCGAGCGGGCGAGGGTCCAGACCGAGCCGCAGGGCGATTCCAGATTCTGGATCCGCCCGGTGAAGACCGCGTCCGCCCGTCCGCCCCGCCAGCCGCCCCGGAAGGCGTAGATGCCGTCCGGCGTCCGGGAGAGGATGTAACCGTCGGGGGAAAAGCGGAGGGCGGCTTCCCCGTCTTCGCTGTCAAACAGGATCGAGGGCGGGCCTGCC